>CAZOBX010000006.1:0-18273 GCA_964578045.1 uncultured Kangiella sp.
TTAATAGAAAACTTATTCATAAATGACCCCCCCTTCGTATATAAACTAACATTTTGAAGCCAGTGGCCCGGTAAACGCTAGTAAAAATACGAAATATGTATTTTGTCTATCTTGTTGAAAAACAACTAGATTAGTTATTATTTGAGTTGTTATCGTCTAATCTAACTGATAGAGTCTATAAGAAAACCTATTATTTCGCACGTTTTTTGTACAAATTGTGAAATATTACCTAATTCAATAAATCTCAGCTTAAGATAATTGACGCTTGCCTATTCTCAGATAGAGATACAGATAGGGTTGTTATTGCATTAGCCTGGTGACATGAATATTTGCAATTGATAATGGATTCCGTAATGATATCTGGCCCATTCACCAGTTGTTGTGTTACCAAAATTCCATTATGACCCTATTTTCAGCCGCTCGTTTTTCTGCCGTCAACATTATCGGTAGTCTTGTTGTTTGCACATTTGCAATCGTATATCTCGTCCCTTGGGCGGATGAACAATATGTTGAGCAGTTTGCTAGAGATTATTCAGACGCTATTCTACTTGGCTTTGTTTTTTTTGCGATTATCAATAAATTACTAACTAGCAAAGCTCGATTGGAGCCTTTGTTTTGGTCTCTTATCGGCGGAGCCTTTCTTTCATGGTTTGGTTTGACCCTTATTAGACTGACGATTTGGGAAAAATTGACTAAAACCAATCAAGAATTAGCTGCGGACATCAGCTATTTTTTATTTTATTCATTGATGATCACTGCGATTGAAGTCAAAAGTTTTTCCAAAGCAAGTAAATTCCTAACTCAACGTAGTTTAATTACGTCGCTTAGCGTAACAACCTTTCTGCTCGGCGCATTTACCTATCTCATTTTGTTGCCTGGTAAAGTCAACGCCGATAGCTCTTTAAGCCTGCAACAATCATTCTATTTTTATATGTTGATGGACGCTTATCTGGTTTTACGTTGGTGGCATCTTGCTTGGCAAACGAGGCAACAGGCGTATCTTGGATATTTTTTATTTGGCTTATCCAGTATTAATTGGTTAGCAGCCGATCTTTTGGAATATTTTGTTTTAGCCGATTTTCATACCTTGTCAAGTAAGTGGTTCGACTGGCTTTGGTACTTACCTTATGCACTATTTTTTCTTGGCGTGCGCAGTATGCTCGGTGAATCCGATAGACACTCTCTGGCCACCAGCTTTGAATCTAATCATTTATTTAACAGTCCTTTATTTTTTCTTGGACTCTTCTCAATTTGGTTTTTATTTGAGGGCAATCTTTATCAGATAACAAAAGAAAGTACCTTTCAAAATGTTCAGGTAGTGTGCTTAATGATCACTTTGGCGTTAGCAATATTTCAACTTATGGAACTATTTGAAGCTAACAAAAATCGAAGATTGGAATTAAATGAAACCTTATCTTTAAATGATTCCTTAGTACAACAGTTGAAACAGCAATCGTTGCTAATGGAATCACAAAGTACCACCAACCAGATGATTCTAGATACTATTAGTAATCCAATATTCACTTTAGATTTAAGTGGAAAAATTCTTTCCAGCAACCTGGCGACAAGTAAGCTATTGGGTTATTCAGATTTAGAATTAGTGAATACTGGTTTTTCCAATTTAATACCTGAAGAAGAAGAATTCCACCATTTTTTTGATTATCAAAGTTACCGTCAACAATTGGCAAAAAAAACCAGTGGTTTAGAGCTGGAATCTAAGATACTCACCAAAGCCGGCGATAGAATTTCTGTACACGTTACTATTTCACAAAGTAATAGAATGACTCGTAATAATTTAGTCGTTTCTCTGGCAGATATCAGGCAACAAAAAAAGGCCGAACAACAGTTGCACGATCTCAAAGATGAGTTTACCGCCAATATATCTCATGAATTTAGAACACCGTTAACCATTGTCAATGGTGTGATAGAAAATTTAATCAGTAAATCGAAGGATCAAACGACAGAAGTACAGTTGCAAACTGCAAAAAGAAACAATCTTCGTTTGATCCATATGGTCGACCAACTGTTAGAATTGTCACGAGTGGCCTCAGAATCAATGCCGATCACTGATATCGACGCATCTGAATGGGTCAAACCGATTTGCCAATCTTATAATACCATCGCTAAAGATCGGAATATTGATTATGGATTTGTGATTTGCCATCCAATATTACTAAGAGGTAATCAACAGGCATTCGAAAATATTTTATATAATCTGCTGTCCAATGCTTTTAAGTATACCCAACAAGGTGGCTCCATTAATATTTTGTTGGAAGAAAACCAACAGGGGTACCAGTTAATTGTTGCAGATACCGGTATCGGTATTTCAAAACAGGAACAAAGTAGAATTTTTGATCGTTTTCAACGTTCCAAGATCGATAACCAGCATTCTATACCGGGCGCTGGTATCGGTTTATCTTTAGTCAAGGATTTAGTCCAAGCGATGGACTGGAGTATTTCCCTGGAATCAGTGCCCAATAAAGGTTCTAAGTTTATTGTTGAAATCAACAAAGCACTATCTGAAAATTTTCCTACGCCGCCAGTTAAAAATAAAATCGACCTGCAGCAAGTTGCCTTTCTGCAAGCCGAGATTAGCCAGCAAGGTTCTGAAACGATTTTTAGTAAATCAAAATACCTGGTTTTAATTATCGAAGATAATCTTGATATGCAACGCCACCTGGAAAATATATTGAGTCCGCACCATCAATGCATCATCGCCAGCAATGGGAAACAAGGGCTCAATATGGCTGAAGAGTTCTTGCCGGATATTATTATTTCAGATGTCATGATGCCAGGCATTGATGGTTTTGAGGTATTAGAGATATTGAAACAGCAGCCGTTTACCACTCACATTCCGGTGATCCTGTTAACCGCCAAAAGCGACCAAAAAAGCAAAATAAAGGGGTTGGTCGCCGAAGCTGATGATTATTTGACAAAACCTTTTGACGCAGAAGAGTTACTGATAATAATAAACAATCAACTCAAAGTCAGAAAAAAGCTGCAACAAAAATACGAATCTCAATGGCAAGGTTTTACTCAGCCTGACTCTGATCAAATGGATCAAACCATCGAAAATACTTTCTTGCTGGACCTTAATCAGATTTTTGAGCGCTGTTATTCGGACCCTAATTTTTCCATGAATCATCTTGCCAACGAACTGGCAATGAGTGAGCGGCAATTACAAAGAAAAGTCAAAGCCCTGGTAGATATCAGTCCATTGGAATTATTAAAACGATTCCGTTTGGACAAAGCCAAATTAGAATTAAGACAGAATATCCAAATAGGACTGATCGCACAGTCTTGTGGGTTTTCGTCGCAAACCTACTTTGGCCGATGTTTTAAAGATCATTTTGGCATTACGCCTAAGATATACCAACAGCAGCTCTAAGCTCTAAGCTCTAAGTTCTAAGTTCTAAGTTCTAAGTTCTAAGCTGAACAGACCTAAAGGCTACAGCGATATCGTCCATGATGAGCATTAATTAATGCTATGCAGTTTTCCGCCGAAAGCGCATAAACAGTGCGTCAGTGGTTATACCCCCTCCTCTTTTACTTAAAATAGTTGAAAAATGTCGCTGCTAGTCGAATTATGGTCGTAATTCTACTATCGACATGCCCCATCATTATTGAATAATCCTCCTTCACAAGGGAACGTCACCGCAATAAAAATAAAATGCGGCTTTCATTAGAATAAAAAAATAATAAATTCTAGGACTTTAAAAGGGTGACATTCAATTGGCTAATCCTGGATTAATCAGTTAAATGCTCATTCGAAGAATACAGCACTCAAACAAATTAGGAGTTTCACTAGATGGTTTCAAAAATAACAAAGCTTTCCGCTGCCACATTACTCGCTCTCGGCGTTGCTGGCTCGGCACTTGCCGATGATGGTCGATACCTCATACAAATTGATAATAATGGTAAAGGCATGGTCAGGGCATTAGCCGCTCAAATGGGCGGAAAGGTACAGATAGAAGGTAATGGTTTCATTGCCGCGACTTTTAGCGGAAAAAGCCTCGAGGATGTTCGCAGTATCATGAATAACCCTCATGTCCGTTTTATCGAGGAAGACGTAAGACGGTTTGCACTTTCAATTTACAACGATGACGCGGGCGATCCAACCCAAACCCAGCTAACGCCTTATGCTATCTACCAATCTCAAGCGGATCAGCTGACTCTTCAGTCAGGCCAAAAAGTTTGTATTATCGATTCCGGTCTTGACCAATCCAATTCAGATTTTGATTGGGCTAACATCGCAGGTGATAACGATTCTGGCACTGGCAACTGGTATGAACATGGTGGACCACATGGTACTCACGTAGCCGGTACCGTTGCTGCTGAAGACAATGGTTTTGGTGTAATTGGAATGGCGCCAGGTGTCGCTTTGCACATCATTAAAGTTTTCAATGAATCAGGTTGGGGTTACTCGTCCGATTTAGCCCAGGCTGCTGATTTATGTGCTCAGGCTGGCGCAAACATTATCACTATGAGTTTAGGTGGTGGCGCAGCTAACAGTACCGAAGAAAATGCCTTTAACGCTTTTACTGATAACGGCGGTTTGGTCCTTTCGGCAGCAGGTAACGACGGTAACAACGTTCGCTCTTTCCCTGCTGGCTACAAATCAGTCATGATGATCGGTGCCAATGATGGCGATAACAATATCGCTGATTTCTCCCAGTACCCGTCTGATACAGTCACCACTGGTCGCGGTAAAAAACAAACAACTGAAACCAACGACGGTTTTGGTGTTGAAGTTACTGTGGGCGGTGTCAACACGCTTTCTACCTATCCGGCTGGTTTAGCAACTATCGCGTCTTTGAGCGTTGACGGTACCGGATATGACTCTTCGGCAATGGAAAATGCCGGTTCAGCCTCTGGTTCGACCTATTTTATGGGCACCGCAGAAGCAACGGATTCTGGCGCTAATGGTAAGATTTGTGTGATTGATCGAGGCAATATTTCGTTCCACGATAAAGTGGCCAATTGCGAAAATTCTGGCGGTATTGGTGCTGTAATTATCAACAACGAAGCTGGTATGTTATACGGAACACTTGGCGAAACTAATTCGACTAGCATCCCTGCGGTCGGCACAGCCCAAGAAGATCGAGCAGCCATCGTTGCGGCATCGACTGCCGATCTTTCAGTTGAAACGGGTGATTATGGTTATATGAGTGGTACATCTATGGCAACGCCTGGCGCGGCTGGAATTGCTGCACTGCTTTGGTCAAATCATCCAAGTTGTAGTGGCACTGAAATTCGTAATGCTATGAAAGCATCTGCCGAAGATCAAGGCGCTGCTGGACGGGATGATTTCTTTGGCTACGGTATCGTAAAAGCGGCTGACGCAAACGCTTATTTAACGGCTAATGAATGTGGCGGAACAGAACCACCTGCTACTGACCTTACGCTAAGCGGTAATCGTCAAAAAGGTAATCGTGAAGCGGTCATCAATTGGACCGGCGCAACTGGTAGCAATGTTGATGTTTATATCAATGGTTCTTTTAATAACACAACAGCGAATGATGGATCAGCGGTTTATACTGTAAGTAAAAATGCGACCTATACTTTCCAGGTTTGTGAAGAAGCGTCGACTACTAGCTGTACCAATACCATTACACTGTAATGAGCGACTAAGATGAATCCATTAAGTACTTAAAACAATTAAAATGGTAATCATGATTAATTCGGGCCCTTGTGGCCCGATTTTTTTGTTTGTTCTCTGTGTTTAGCCCCCCATCATCTCCCATGGCATCAGTCTGCCATCAAAATTAATCGTGCAAGTCTGGTTTTACTGTTATATTAAAGTAACTCGATATTAGAAATCTGTATTATCCCTTTCAAATAAAAACACTGCCAACTACTCGCGTTTTTTAAGCCATAATATAGCGCAGCAGTTTAAAGCATACAATTCCAGGTTCCTGACCAAAAAATTATCTTTTGACGATTAAGGAAAAAAGAGTTAATACTGTAATATAGAAAATAACCAGTGCTAACAATTTATATGAGAAATAAAAACAAAAGAATTGATCAATAAGGAATTTCAGTGTTACGTACTTGGATTCAATTACTAAAATTATTTAGTCGAAGGGAAAAAAAGCAGATCTATCTGCTATTTTTTACCACGACAATAAATGGGCTTGTAAGGGCGCTTGGCATAGTTTCGGTGATGCCGTTCATTGCACTGGTAAGTGAACCGTCGTTAGCCGACAGTAATCTTTATTTAGTGAAAATAAAGGAATATTTGCCTGAAAGCTTACAAGACTCGCTTTTGTTCTTTCTCGGTGGGACCGCCTTTCTGATCATATTTTTAGGTAATGTTCTTGTTATATTCGACTATTGGTTGACGCTTCGTTTCTTTAATGTAAAAGAATACAAATTATCCATTAATCTTTTAAATCGTTATTTAAACAAAGATTATTTAAGTTTTGGGCGAAAGAAAATTTCAGAAATGAGTAAAAATGTACTTTCTGAAATTGACCGAGTGGTCATTGGTGCTTTATTGTCCATCGCTGGGCTAATATCCGACGGAATCATTGCAATATCTATCGTTGGACTTTTAATCTATGTTAATTTTTGGGTAACACTACTAACAAGTAGTTTACTTGGTTTGGCCTATTTTGCGGTTCATTTGGTCATTATTCGTGAAATCAAAATTCTTGGAAATGAATTTTCGACATTGGAGTCGAAAATTTACTCGAGTTTGAAGCAGGCACTAGAGCTATTCAAAGAAATTAAAATCGCCAGAAAAAAAACTTATTTTGCTCGACAACATTCTGAACCGGCAAAAGCAATTACTCGCAACGCTACTAGATACGGCATATTGAGGCTGTTCCCTGAGCAAATCATTGAAGTCTTTGCGTTTGGACTGATTATATTTATTGCCCTATATTTTTCGTCCAATACAGACAACTCAGCAAATGTAATTGGTAGCATTGCTTTTTTTGCTTTTGCTGTGTATCGATTAATCCCTGTTTTGAAAGACCTATTTGACGGAGCCGAAGATTTTCAGTACCTGAACAAATCACTATTTAACATACTGAAAGAATTAGAAAACGATTCTGATTCTGCCGCAAAACTGCAATATTCTAATCAGAGACTTTCCTTCAAAAATGAGATTCGAATTTCAAATCTATCCTTTAAGTATGAAAAATCAAATTTGGTCATAGATAATCTATCTACCTCTATACCCGCCACCGAAATGACCTGCATTACAGGTGCTTCTGGCGTTGGAAAATCAACTCTGCTGGACCTTATTTTAGGTGTCATAGAGCCGCTATCCGGGCAAATATCCATCGACAGCCGTACCCTGAATACGAAAAATATTCGCTCCTGGATGAACGGTATAGGCTATGTCCCCTCAAGCATTCGACTTCTAGAGGCCAGCGTGCTTGAGAACATCGCATTTGGAATACCGGTCTCTCAAATTGATAGAAAACGGGTAATTGAAGTCGCTAAATTTGCTTGTTTAGATGCCTTTGTCACAAATGAGTTAAATGATGGATATCAGACGATTATTGGTGATGGAGGGCAGATATTAAGCGGGGGACAGAGCCAACGTATCGCCATCGCAAGAAGTTTATATCACTCACCACACGTCTTGCTTTTAGATGAAGCGACAAATGAACTGGATAATCCAACCGAAAAAAAAGTACTTGATAATATAGAAAATCTGAAAGATTTGACTATAATATTTGTAACTCACAAGCCTTCGGTATACCAGAGGGCATCGAATATCATTGATCTTTCATCAATTAAAAACGAACAAACCAATACTGGATACACTAACAGACCTTAGCAAATATAAAAACAAATTGAAGTTAAAAATAACCAAAGTCAATTCGATTGAAGCTGTTCGTCTAATTCAAGACGAGTGGAATGATTTACATTCTCGATGTAGTTATCGCTCAATCTATAACAGTTTTGATTATCTTTATTTAGCTTGTACATCGGTTTTTTTCCCTAGCGACGAATTATATTTTTTGCTCGTTCGATTCGCCGATAGCGGGAAACTGGTCGCCATTTTTCCTTTTAGATTAACCAATTTGTATTGGCACCGAGTGAAATTTAATATAATTATTTATGCTGGTCTCAATGAAGCAGATAAACCGTACCCCATCATCGATAGTCAATTTGAAAAAGAATCATGGCACATCGCAATAAAATATATCAAGGGTGAAAAAAACCAATGGCACTTCCTGGAACTCATTGAAATCTATGAAGGGCTACTTGCACCTCAAATCTTGGCAAATGAATTTTCATCTATATTCTATTATAAAAAACTAAGTTGTGATGTTAAAAGCCCCATTTTCGATCTAAATGTCAGTTGGCCGGCATTTTGGAGTAAACACAGGAAAATGCGGAAAAAGGTTCGAAAAATACAAGCTGATTTTGCAGACAAAATGCAATTTCGAGTATTCAATAATGTTGACACCTGGAATGACTGTCTCAGAGACTACATTAAACTCGAGTCTAGAAGCTGGAAAGCGGATAAAAAAATTGGGATTTCTCGCTCAACTAAGTATATTGATTTTTATCGCCAATTTTTCGAAAGACTAGCGGCTCAGAATAAATTATTTTTTGGTTTTCTCTATATCGGAGAACAGCTAGTTTCTGCCGAAATCGCGTACTCGTGTGGTGATACAGTTTATTTTAGCCACGGTGCTTTTGATAGAACATTCGGGAAATATTCCCCGGGAATGGTAAGCACTAGCCTTTTTCTAAAATATTTTCATGAAAGTTCTTATAGCAAAGGCGATTTTTTGGGTGGATTCTCACATTATATTAACCCCTGGGCAAGCTGTATCGTACCGAGTTATAACCAAACTATTTATCGGGTAACACCGAAGTTAGCAGTTGCTTATGTATTGGGTATAGTGGCAAAGTTAGTTCTCTCGCCAATCAGAAACATTAAAAACCGACTTTTTGCTAAAACGAAAAATTGAACAATGCAAATTAAAATATTACCTCGAGAACAGATTTCGAATGTTGATATCAACCAGTGGGACACTTTGGCAAACTCCAGCTTGTTTGTTAATCCCTTCTACGAATCGTGGTCTTTAATCCCAGCGCTAGAACTATTGCAACGAGACGATAAAGTTTACCTTGTTGCCGCCTATACAGGGAGTAAATTGGTCGCACTATTTCCCATACATTTAAAAAGGTCCTATTTTGGAATACAATATTTGAGTTTATGGCAGCATGAACATTGTTTTATTTGCGACCCTCTGTGTCAGGATTCATCTAAACTAGCTAGAATATTTAATCATGTATTAGACAAAATGAATGTTTCTATGATCAGAATACCGCAACATTCCGAATTATCCTACGGAGTAAATGTTGATAATAGTAGCGTGGTTTTTTCTTCGACTCGCGGTGCAATATTTAATACAGCAGACATTAAAAATCACCTGGATAGTTTGCCGCGTAGAACGCGAATAGAAAATAAGCGAATTACCAAACGGTTATTTAAAGAAACTAATGCAGTCTATAAGACATCGACGGACGATCCAAACAGAAACTGGTTAGCGGATTATTGCAATCTCGAACACCAAGGGTGGAAGAAAAGGGTGTCGGGTTCCATTCTTTCTGACCAATCCGTTTATGACTATTATCAATGCATATATGACAAATCTAAAGCATCTGGTCGAATGGGCTTTCAAGGAATATCTGACGGCGATAACTTATTGGCTATTTCTTTTCGGTTGACGTCGCATGACTACGCATTCGAAATGAAAACGACCTATAATGAACAATATAAGAGACTCTACCCTGGGGTAGTTTTGGAATTACTTAACCTAATCGATTTATCTAAATCAAAATACCGATTTGTCGATTCGAATACCAGTTCCGATAACTATCTGATCAATCGTCTTTGGCCAGAACAACGTAAATTGGTCAATAGTATGTACTTCAACCAGCGTCTTTCCGGTAAGCTATTGAAATTATTGTACCGACTTAAAAATCGGGTTTAGTTTCCAGTTAGCAATTTGGTTAAACTTGCCTTAGCTAGCAGGGACATGACAAGGTACAACCTCGCACTTTATTGGTGTGCTGGTTAAGCACTGCCTTCTTTCTCAATAACCAGAATTCTGGCTTCACCGACCGGATGAGCGACATGCTCGGTTCCAATAGAGGCGTAAAAAATATCTCCGGAATTTAGTTTGGCAATTTTAATTTCATTATTTTCTTTGTAGTGCATATCAACTTCGCCATCCATCACTGCAAATACTTCCTGGCCATCGTTGATGTGCCACTTGTAGGGCTCATTAGTCCAGTGAAGGCGCGTGGTAATACCATCCATATTAGCGATGGTTAAAGCTCCCCACGCTCTCTCAGATTTGAAATCTTTACTTCGAATTATTTTCATAGATTATGGGTTGCTATTATCTAATGCTTTTTACTAGAACCAAGATTAAGCCATAATCTTCTAAAAATCAATCGGTTAAAAATTTCAGGTTTTGACCAACAGACGATTTTATTATTTAGACGTTGTAAATCGTCTTGGCCGCCAAGAATTTCAGATATCTTTTGATCAATAAGCCAGTCATCAATGCGGCCAGCAACAAAAAGAATGGCTGAGATACATTAAAATCCAGCAGCACGCCAGCTAAAAAAGCTCCCACCGCAGAAGCAATGTCTCGCCACACTGTAAACGCATTCACCGCCTGTTTTTTATCAGAAAGACTTTCTTTCGCGTCTGACAATACTTTAGGAATAAACAACATATAAAATCCACGACCTACAATGGCTAATACGCTACCCAAGACAATTTGATTGAAGTAAATTAAGACACTTGCCACTATTATTCCAAGTATAGATAAGCTAATTATTTTCTCTGGTGCAACGACCGACTTAAACCTGACAAAATAATAACCCAATACTAAATTCATCGATCGTCGCGTAACTAATAACATAGCGACGGTGTTCAACGTCTGCTCTTGGGTTAGCCCGGACAAGACAAACAAGGGCGCAAGTGCTATAACCCACAGCCCATCATAGAGTAGACTAATCATAAAGGTTATCGCGTGATCATTATTCCAACCAGGAAACCAACTGTGTGATTTAACTGCATCGTAACCTTTCCTTGGAAGTAAGTGCCTTGAATCTAACATTAGGGCGGGAATCAAAGCTACAAAACACAGCACTAATGGAATAATCATTATTGAATGCGGGTTGATGAATTGGGTTAGCCATGGAGTGATAATCAGCACAGTCAATGGACCTATTTCTTGGACAGAAGAATACCAAGCCAATTTGGTCAGATTGTTTTTACGGTCGCTGGTCGCTAAAAACAGACAGGACATGCGCATTAAAGAATAGGCCACACCCCACATCAATCGAGCTGCTAAAAGCCAGTAAATCGATGCATTATAGCTAAAGAAACTGCATCCAACACCGGCTAGAATTACCGACAACAAAACGGTGTTTCTTACTCCAAGAATTTCATACCAAGTCACTAACCATGACTGTAACAAAATCCTTATCAGACGGTTGACAGACAACAGAATGCCAACCCAAATAAAGGCCAGTCCAAAATCCTCGAAATACAAAGGTAATAACAGATACAGCAGTGAATCTGACACCAAACATAAAGATAGTGTGACTGAGGCTAATATTGTCTGCCGACTAGAAGTTTCCATCAGCTATTTGCTTCTATCGTCTGTATATTTCCCCCGTCACTAGAATCATTGCTTGCATAAGATATTTTGTTTTCCGAAAATCGATATGTTAACCAATCACTTTTTTCCCGCAGCAATAGTGTCATACGAAAAAGTTCTTCCATCACATCCACCACACGGTCTCTAAGTGGTGAGTTTTTCATCCTTCCATCCTCACTAAACTCCTGAAACGCCTTCGGAACTGAGGATTGATTAGGTATGGTAAACATACGCATCCATCGCCCAAGAATTCGGAGATTATTGACTACGTTAAAAGACTGAGATCCACCTGAGACTTGCATTAGACCCAAGACTTTGCCTTGAGTAGGCCTGACCGATCCGTCGTTCAAAGGAATCCAGTCAATCTGATTTTTGAATACAGAAGTAAAATTCCCATGCACTTCAGGAGAACTCCAAACCATTGCCTCAGACCATTTTGCCAACTCCCGCAGTTCTATCACTTTTGAATGATCAGCTTGCACACTATCAAATATGGGCAATTCAGTAGGATCAAACACCCGAACATCCGCTCCAAATGTTTGCAATATTCGCTTAGCTTCCATGGCTAACATTCGACTATAAGAACCCTTCCTAAGAGAGCCGTACAACACCAAAATTCGTGGTGCGTGGTCGAGGGTTTCAGTAGCGTTCATCTGTTTTAATGTTTCATTCAGTGAATGATTTGGAAATATTTTGTGGTGCTTCATATTAATCAACCTTATATTGATATTTCTAGAATTATAGAATTAATTAAATTAAAAAAAACTTACTCATTTACACAGCATTCTTCAGTTAGAAAACTTAGCAATTTGGACAATTCCTTGTACTGGGCAAAGCAGCGCAATACACGACCTTCCCGCACTTGCTTTACCAGGCCAACTCTCACCAGCCTTGCTATATGATGGGACAAGGTTGAACCAGGCGTCTTCAACTGTTGTTTTATATCTGATACAGGCAATCCATGGTTGCCCGCTTTGACCAAGCTACGATAAATCGCCAGTCGGGTGCTATGACCTAATTCTGCCAGTTGATCTGCTGCATGCTCTAATTTCATAAAATGGATACTAACCCAGTCGCAGCTTGCTAGCAAGATATTTCTAGAAATATCGAAATATTGGGAGAGATATATAAGAAGGGTAAACGTCCTTTTTTGAAAGTCGACTTTTACTACTGGGCGGCCAGTGGACGCTTTCAAGGATTTGAATGGCTTAGTAACACAATCCTGACAATATTTTAGTCTATATTCAGTCAAGCACGGGTAAAATATAACTCAGCAACAACAACTCGATCACTTGATGAACGCAATTAGACAGCTCCCGGTTATTCAACGGCAACTCGTCACTTTGTCGCTGGATGGCGTGAAACAACGAGATATCGCGGAGATCCTGGGTGTCAGCGAGAATAATGTGGTGGTACGAATGAACCGCGCCAAAAAAGCGCTGCAACAGTTGATGTTGGTAACCACATCAAACCGAGGAAAACAGGAGAATCGGTAATGAATGACCACTTTAATTTTGAATCTTTAGCTGAAACCTGGAAAGAGCAACCAAAGGGTTCTGATTTTGACGCCGCTAAGTTGAAGAAACAACTTTTTGTTCATCGATTAGCAATCCTAATGAGCTCAATATTAGAATTTCTGATCCTTGCCGTCGTTATCTGGACACTGATCATAGCCTTCAACCAATCCTGGCCAATAACCACCAAGCTATGGCTTATTTTCGGATTGATCGCCGGTTTAGCGATTGCGACCCCATTACTGAAAAGCCGAATGACGAGTTATAAAATGCTGGATCTGGCAACCCAAGATTGGATAAAGTACCAACTACAACTTAGCCAGCAAGTATTGTATCGGGCCAGATTAAGCCGATATTTTATTGTGGCCTTTGCTGTCGCACTGGGATTGTTTTTCATTTATGAAATGACTCAGTTGCAAAATGACCTACTAGTATTTGGATTAAGATTTTCTTTTGGCGTCTTATGGTTGCTTGCCGCCTGGATAATCAATCAACGTCATTCAAAAAAACACGCCATATTTATTAAAAATCATTCAACTGATTCGAAATAACTCCGGTAAGTAAACCGTCTCTAATTGATTTAACGGCGTCACTATCAAAGAAATTAGAATTATTTTGTAAGATTTTTTAATCCCATAATACTCTATAGATAAACGTTAATTAACGGAGTGTATTATGAAATTAAAACAAGCGATTATCCTGATCATTTGTCTGATATTAAGTCGCAACGAAAAAGTGTCCGCCGATTCCACTGATTCACCCGAGCCATCAGTCAAAATATTTAGTCAGCTGAATATTATTGATGTACAAAATGGCTCGGTCAGCCACAACAACTATCTAGTCATCCAGGATGAGCTGATTCAATACGCGGGTAAATCTTTACCGGCCAAATTCAATCCGGAAAGTGCAATCGATATGCAGGGATTATTTGTTATCCCGGGACTCATCGATACTCATGCCCACATTTCTTTAGGTGAAGTCACCTTTAAAAAGAAACGCGGAAAACTGGCGATCAACGCACACAGTAGTGATGAAATTTCACAATGGAATGCCCGCGAACTTTTACGCTGGGGAGTGACCTATATCCGTAATCCAGGCGGAAGTACCGAGCATAATATTCGTTATAGAGAACAAGTTGCTGCAGGCGACCTACGAGGCCCTGGCGCCAAGGTCGCTTGGGAAATCATAAACAATACAGACTTTGATGGCTTGGCGCTCAACATTAATAAAAAGTTATCTCTGAAGCAAGCTATCAAACAACAAAAAGAGGCAGGCGCCGATATTATTAAGCTCTACACTGGACTAAGTAAGGAACAAATTAGGCAGGCAATCAAACTCGGTCATCAGATGGACTTACAGGTTATTGCTCATCTGGAAGACGACAGATGCCGCTAATTGGAATATTGATGGTATCGTGCATGGATTCCCCGGTTCTCCAAGCTTACTTGATTCCCAAGCAAGAAAAGAATTTGAAACAACGTCTCGCCCTGGCACCTTCGCTTTTTTCGAATGGTACGAAAAAGTCGACCTGAATTCAAAACCAATGACTGAACTCTATAAGGCGTTACGTGAAAATAACGTTCATATTGATCCGACGTTAATCGCTTTTAGAAATGGATTTTATGGTGACAAAAAATCGGTGATCGAACATCCTGAATTGCGCCATGTCAATCCGGAACTACTCAATAACTGGCGAACATTTTTTACTTTCAATCTTGGTTGGAACGAACAAGATTACAAAAGAGCTAGAAAAGTTTGGCCGAAAGTACTCGGATTCGTAAAGCGTTTATACGACGAGGGCATATCGCTCACTATCGGTACAGATCTGGGAAATCCCTGGGTGATCCCTGGTCTCAGCGTTCATCAGGAAATGCAGATATTTGTAAATGCAGGGATCCCAAATAGGGATATCTTGAAAATGGCGACTATCGATGCAGCCAGCCGTCTGGGTATCGCTAAAACTCATGGTTCTATCGAGCGAGGGAAATAGCCAATCTGGTTTTTCTGAGGAAAAATCCACTCGATGATATAACCAATACTCAGACCATCGCAAAAGTCTACCTAGCCGGAAAAGCGGTACAACTTACTGTAACCAAAATCGCCAATAACCAAAGGTAATCACTATGAATCGACCCAATACAAAAAAACTTTTAGGCTCACTGAGTCCAGTCAGACTCGGCGATTAAACTTTTTCACAATCAATCATAATCGCCAATAGTTTAATTTTTTTCGTGCTTTAAAATTCCTTAAAAAATTCATCGGTTTTGTTTTTGCTAGCTTAACCGGTGAATCGATCAATCTTTCAACGGTTTCGAGTACACGTACTGAAGATTTTCCATCTCGATAGGGATGTAACTCCTGATTAAACTGATTGATCTCCTTGATCAAATCAACCGGTTTGGTCAGTGCCTTTTTCAAATGTCCTTCTAATTCAGAAGGAACATCAAAATCAATCAAATGCGGCCCCTTGGTATTGCTGTTAAAAGTCACTACCGGTTTGCCTTGCAAAATAAACATTAACAATACCGACGAGGTATCACACAGCATCACATCGGCTTGCTGTAATAAAGGCAATACGTTATCGGTTTCGATAAATTTTAAATTCTCATTACTGAGTGCTTTGTATTGTTCAACGATCTCTTTTGACATTTTTGGATGAAATTGGATTAACCATTGCCATTCAGATTTTTGGCTGAGTTTTTTGACTTCTTCATACAAACAGGGGGCACAGGTGAGATTACGAGAAAACGTCGAACACATGATAATGGTTGGCCGACTATTTTTATTGCCTGATTGAAAATCAAATAGTGGATCCATCGCAGGCCAACCGGTTTCAACAACTTTGAAATAACCCTGCTCTTTAGCCAAGGTTTCGAATCGTTGAGTCGTATTGGGTCCCTGAGTACAATAGAGATCGAAACAACCGCGAATATTAAAATGATCGCTTTTGCCGCGCCGATTCATTTTTCCCACGTTAAATCCGTGGAAAACACCGACCTTTAAACCCGGAATAAAGCTTGGAACAAAATTCCCCGGTACAAAACATGCCTGTGGATCGTACTCAATGATCTCTAAAACGGTTAACAGTTGGATTTCACCTGAATCCAGATAATTGCTGTCAATCTCATTACCGAACAAAAACCATTTTACTTGATCGCCGCGCGCTAGAATTTCTTTTTGCAATGGTCTTAATATCGCATAGCTATAGTTTTGAGCAACAAAAAATAGATATCTTTTGTCGGAATGGTCGTTTGTGAGGTTTCGTTCTGATTGCAATGGCTTATGGATCCTGGAACTAGATATAGGTCAGCATTTTTCTATTCTAACTGTTATTCTGCTTACACTTCAAGAAATGCCCCATCGACGCTCGATATATAAACATCCCACTCATGGATCGCGAGATTACAAGGAGGAGCGACTGTAAATCTTAATTTAATTTGGAGCGATTCTGTTCACCATAATTTTGCCATATTTAACCCCCTGATCGGCACATTTAATCCCTGTTTTTGAACCCTTTACCTGTTGAAATAACACCATCCCAATAAAAATAAGGAAAGATCGTGTTTAACAGGACTAAAAATCGACAGATATTTTTCGCGAGACTTTTGAAAATTATCATTATTTCTATTATCTGCCTCAATCTTTTACTGCCACTATTGCTGAAAGCCGTTTCTCAGGATTCGCGAGAGCCACAATCTGGATCTCTAATAGTCACCAATCGGCAACAGCAACGGTTTACCGCGCTTAGCCTGAAGACAGATATCAATATGGCAATTACCGGGTTAACCGCGCGAGTAACCGTGACTCAGTCTTTCAAAAACGACCGTGATCAATGGGTAGAAGGTAAGTATCTCTTTCCACTTCCGGAAAACGCAGCGGTTGATCACTTAACCATGAAAATTGGTGATCGATTAATCATGGGTGAAATTAAGGAAAAACAGCAGGCTAAAAAAATCTACCAACAGGCCAAAATTTCCGGTAAAAAGGCGTCATTAGTAGAGCAACACCGTCCAAACCTGTTTACCAACTCAGTGGCTAACATTGGTCCCTACGAAACTATAGAAATTACCATCGAATATCAACAGGATGTTATTTATGATCGGGATGATGGTTTTTCAATTCGTTTTCCGATGGCCATCACACCTCGTTATCAACCTAAAAGCGTTTATCGCGAGTCCTTTGCGATCACACCTTCAAATAATAACAACATGACTGGTTTCAACAAGGGGTTTATTAATCAGGTTAGTCAAATCCAGATGTTATTTGCCAATACGGATGAAAGGAGCTATTTTCCCCCGGAAAATATTGCCCATATAAATATTCAGCTGGACGCTGGATTTGCATTACAGAACTTGTCCAGCACCAGCCACAAAATATTCCATCAACAAAAAACCGAAAGCGCCTATGAAATTAGTTTCTCTCAACCGAATGTTAAAGCCGATCATGATTTTATTTTGAATTGGAAACCGGTGGCATCCATGCAGCCTCGGGCGGCAATTTTTACCGAGCAAAAATCCGGCGAAAATTTTGTCAGTCTAATGATCATGCCTCCGTCCGTTGGCAGTGCTGAAAGTAAAGAGTTCGACAATATCAAGCGGGAAATTATTTTTGTCATTGACACATCAGGCTCAATGGGCGGCGAGTCAATCCGACAAGCGCGCAAAGCCCTTGAATTTGCGCTTTCGACTCTATCGCCAAATGACAAATTTAATGTGATCCAGTTTAACTCGACTACCGACCAGGTTTTTCAAATTTCTCAACTGGCCAATCGCGGCAATTTGCAAATGGCGCAATCCTATGTCCGTCGACTTAAAGCCAATGGCGGCACCGAAATGTTCTCCGCCATTAAAGCCTCATTAGACGGTAACTCTTATCATTCGACGCTTCGACAAGTGATTTTTTTAACTGATGGGGCGATTTCCAATGAAGCGCAACTGTTTGAGCTTATCGAAAGTCGCCTGGGGGACAGTCGTCTATATACTGTCGGTATTGGCTCTGCTCCGAACGAGTTTTTTATGAAAAAAGCGGCCCGATTTGGTCGCGGCAGTTTTACCTTTATTAAAGATACCGGGCAATCGAGTATTAAGATGGAAAAGCTGTTTGAC
>CAZOBX010000006.1:18283-18737 GCA_964578045.1 uncultured Kangiella sp.
CCTCAATTGACCCATGTCAGCATCACTTGGCCTGACAGTATAGAATCGGAAACCTGGCCGAACAAAATCCCGGATTTATACGATGGCGAACCACTTTGGGTTAAATCCAAAGTGAGCGATTTGTCAGGTCATGTTAGAATTTCCGGTCGACTTAATGACATGCTATGGCAAAGCGATTTATCTCTGGACAATCCACAGCAACAACCGGGTGTGGCAGTATTATGGGCAAGGGAAAAAATCGCGGCAATTATGAATAGCGCTTATCACGGTGCGGTCAATGACCAGCAAAAACAGCAGATCATTGATACCGCGTTAGACCACCATTTAGTCAGCCGCTTTACCAGTTTGGTGGCGGTAGACAAAACGCCTTCCCGAGTGGCTGAAAAACTTGTTCAGCAAAAAGTCGCTGGTCATTTACCCAAAGGTAGTAAACATAATCTAACGGCTAATCCGG
>CAZOBX010000006.1:18747-20001 GCA_964578045.1 uncultured Kangiella sp.
GTCTCGACCTGGATATTACGGCTCGTTGGTCTTTCTACGTTTTTATCCTGAGTTTGATAAGTTTTATCTTGTACCGACGGATTGGTTAGGCAAGAGAGTCAAGGTTGCGTGAGTGTACTGACAATGAAAAGTCTTTTAAAGATCCTTTTTATTACCGGTTTTGTACTTTCCAGTATTGGATTATTGAGAATAGGTTACTACCAGGTAAAGGCCGAAACCGCTCAATGGTTATTAGAGTCAGCTTGGCAGAAAAGTCTACAAAAGAATAACAAACACCCAGTCAAGCCATGGTCCTGGGCGGACACTTGGCCAGTGTTAAAATTAGAACTGCCCAGCATTGAATTATCAAATGTGGTACTTAAAGACACCAGTGGTCAAAGTCTAGCTTTTGGTCCTGGTCTGATGACCCCTCAAATTTTGCCTGGCGATCACGGTAATAGCTTTATTGCCGCTCACCGAGATACTCATTTTAAACAACTGGTTAAGTTAAAAGAAAATGAGTTGGTCATCATAACCAACCGACTCGGGAAAAAATTGGCGTTTAAAATCGATAGCATACAAATCATTGATAGTCGCATTGAGCAGCCTATCACCGATACTCACGAACGAAGAATCACCTTAGTGACTTGTTATTCAACTGGTAGCAATGAAACCGGTACGCCTTTGCGTTATTTAGTTAGCGCAGTACTCCTGAACCTGGATTAATCACTATTAGCTTTTTAATTGCGATTAGCTGGCTTTAAACACACGAGCCACGAAAATACCGATATTTAGATTTTCCTGGGACTTCACTAAAGGACTGTCTAAATTTGCCGCACCCTTCAAATTATCATACTGGAGAAAACCTCCAAACCGCCAATCATCCAATTTGATACTCGCACTTAATGATAAACGAGTTGCTATCAGCCCTTTGCTTACTTGATAGCTTGATCGCGCCGGCGTTTCAAATTCTGGTTCGACCTGGTAAAAGTATTGTTGATATTGCTGGTCCGCAAATACCGGTCCTAAACTCGCTTTCCATTGCCAATCATCGGCAATTTGGCTGTAGTTCAAACTAGGACTGAATACCCATCCTTGCTGGCTGGCCTGCCAATCATCAAAACTATAAGCGGCCCTTAATGCGAGTTGGAAACTAAAAATATGATCTTGGTTAGAACTCTGGTAAAACGCATAGCTGAATGCCGGTCCTATCTCCAATAAAGGATCCAAATCAGGCATTGACTGACGAGCTTTATTGTCATCGCTATCAACTGG
>CAZOBX010000006.1:20011-27281 GCA_964578045.1 uncultured Kangiella sp.
AAATTCAATTTTTTCATTCTGATAAAAGACACCTCTCACCCCCCTGCGATCGGCTTTCAAAAAATCACCGTTATAAACGACATAGGGCAGCGGTGATGAATAGGTGTCAGATTCATCCGCTCCCAAATAATGATCAATCACTAAGGTGCCAAAACCCGCACCAATTTCCCAATCTACTTTATCCCTCACCTCTTCTATTTGGACCAAGTGGTCATCAGAGACTATTGAACCTGGTTCTGCTTGAGATGTTGTAAAAGACGCCTTATTTAATATGAATAATGTGTTTTGACTTAGCCTAGTAGGATTTTCGGTTGATAACTGAAAATCAAATATTTTGGTATCAATTTGATTGAGATCCGAGGCATAAGAACTGGCGGAAATCGATAGCAGTAAACAGCCGAATAGAAAGTGTTGTAACTTCCATTCAATTTTGACAGCTACAAAAAGGATTTGTATTGGATGCATATTTGAAAATATCTGACCAAGGTTTATTGGGAATAATTTGACCACAAGTATCGCTATAACCCTGCTAAAAACCATCAATTGGCTGAAATAATGCCTGCCAATCTTCCGAAGTCAGATTCATAGTATCAAGTGCTTCCTGATCATATAAACCTTGCGAGAGTTTGTGTTTTTGCCGCTGCATTTGCTGAATTTTTTCTTCGACTGTGCCTTTAGTAATTAATTTATAAACAAAAACCGGCTTATCCTGACCAATACGATAGGCGCGATCATTGGCTTGTTGCTCCGCAGCGGGATTCCACCAGGGATCATAGTGAATAACGGTATCAGCCGCGGTCAGATTAAGTCCTACACCGCCGGCTTTTAGGCTGATCAGAAAAATTGGTACCTGACTTTTTTGGAACTGCTCAACCAGTTTGCCGCGGTGCTTACTTTTACCGGTTAGCATCAAATAAGACAATGACCAGTCATCTAACTCCTTAGCGATAATATCCAACATACTGGTAAAGGATGAAAACAATAAAATCCGACGACCTTGCTCAACCATGGTGGGCAATCTATCCTTTAACCAGGCAATTTTGGCTGAAGAATTGTTTTTTCTCGCTGATTCCAGTTTGATCAGGGCCGAATGACAACATACCTGGCGTAACTTTAGCAATGCATTGCCGATCAAAAACTGATTACGATTTTTGGTTTCGAGTGACATCGCTTTGTGCACTTGTTCCATCATTGAAGTTCGAATCGTTTCATAAAGATCGGCCTGAGCCGTTTCTAGCTCAATCAACATCACCATTTCGGTTTTACTCGGAAGCTCCTTAGCAACCTCATTTTTGGTTCGCCGTAACATCAGTGGGGCTACACGTTTGGCTAGTAAAGATTGGCGTAAGTAATCCTGGTTTTTTTCGATTGGCTGGCGATAGAGCTGATTAAACTGATATTCAGTTCCCAGAAAATTGGGCATTAAGAAATGAAACAGCGACCAAAGTTCACCTAAGTGATTTTCCATCGGTGTACCGGTCAAACACAATCGTTGATTTGAATAGAGCTGATTAACCGCCGATGTAATTTTGCTTCGGGTATTCTTAATCACCTGCGCTTCATCCAGCACCAACAAATGAAAACGGGTACGAGTGAGTTTATTAATGTCTCGTAAAACTAAACCATAACTGGTGATGACTACATCCATACTGGCTATTTTTGGATACAAAACGCTTCGTTTACTGCCAGCTAGTTTCATCACTTTAAGTGACGGCGCAAATTTCTGGGTTTCTTGCATCCAGTTAGATAGCAATGTTGTTGGTGCGATCACCAGACAAGGGGTTTTTAATCGTTTTCTCTTTTTTTCAACCAGGATATGCGTAATGGTTTGAATCGTCTTACCCAACCCCATATCGTCTGCCAGAATACCGCCTAAACGATGTTTGCGGATAAATTGTAACCAGTTCAAACCGGCCTGTTGGTAGTCTCTCAGCTCTCCCCTTAATTCTCGTGGCGTAGTAACATGAGTAATAGCGGTCTGACCAGCTAATAGCTTCGCCTTTTTGGCTAACTGTTTGCCACTTTGCCAGTCTAGAGTTGGTTGGCTAATTGTTTCCGTGGTTTTTTTACTGATGCGTTTTTTACTAGCCTTAAATTTCTTTTCGACTTCTAACAACGGGATCAATCGGCCAAACTGATTGGTTGGAAACTTTAGACGTTTACGATCATTCAGATTTTTTTCATCTCTCAGTTCAACAAACGAAGAAAAAATCGATTTGACTCTTTCTTTATCCAGCGAAAGTGTTTCACCACTATCGAGTTTTATTTGCAGATTAGTATCAAAAGAATCACTGTTAAAATCTAGCTCGTCTCGTTGGATCAATGAGACGATATAGGGCATGAGATTAATCGCCTGCCCCTTTACTTTAACGCCAATTTCAAGCTCAAACCAATCGAAACTTTTTTCGCTAGCTTTTGGCATGACAGGCTCTTCCGTTTCAGTTAACAAATCCAATTGAAGGGGTTTGAGCTTACTGGTTTGTTGATCGACCTGTCTTCTCTTTAAGTTATTACTCTCGTTTTCTTGTCCAATGCCTTTATTTAGTTCGGTACCTTGTATAACCTCAATATACCAATCTTGACTTGTTACCCGATTTAAGCGGAATCCTTTTCTAATTTCTATTTTCCACCCGAGTCCGTACAAGCCGTTCAAAATGGGCAACATATGACTCAAATGACTATCAAATTCTCGATCGCCGAAATGAAAACTTTCGATTACCGGAATTTCATATCGCGCTTCTAATACTGCCAAATTTTCAATTTGTAATAAATAATCAGAAAGCAATTCACTAAATTCTTTATTTGCTTCTCTTTCTAATACCAGAGGTAAAATATTTTTTAACGAAAATTCACTGCCATTGACTAAAAAAGACAGTTTGGCTATATCAAATTGATTAACCGTTTCTTTTTGCCAAGGCATGATAGTTTCTGTGCTGGTAATTCTAAATATTGGCCGAATGTCGAATTTTTGTAAATTCATTAATTCGTAGAATAATTTTTTATTTTTTTCCGCCGCTTGTTCAAAAAATTCGATGATTGAATTATTTTTTAGGTCCAGAAAATAGTTTTTTGAAATGGCCTTTAATTCAGTGTTTTCTCCTTGTCGCCAGAAATTCTTATTGCGATTGGATAGAGTTAAAGGATGCCGATGGCTTGATTGCCAAAATAACCGATCGGTAGCTACTAGTGTTCTAATTAGACGATTAGTCCGGTGGTCTTCGACAATTTCAAATTGGTGAGGCTGCAACGCGCCAGTGGTATCTGCATGATGTCTTTTTACAGATGTATCTGGTTTCTTGCAGCCAGACTCTCTGTTGAAAAAATAAAGAATTTGTTGGTCCGCCAAGCTGAAAAATTTGGTGTTTTTCTTGCCAATTAACTCAGCATCAACCGCTTCTACTAAGTGAATGGGCGTTTTTATCTGGTAGACGGATTCCTTGGTCAGATAAGCTTTATGTACGCTAACAATCCAGCGCGGCCCATCATGCTCCAGTAGATAGATCACCCGGTGTCTTGCCATCTTAGGAAAGGGATCCAGTTTTTGGCCTTTAAGCCACTTTTTGATGTAGCGTTTGCCGGTAAAATATTGAGTCTGTTGCGAAGTTGAAGGTGGCAGACGGTGTAGCCGAGTTTTAGATTCGATAGCCATCGCTGCTAAATGAAAACAAGGCTTAGTTTCAGGTTTATCTTTACCAGTTTGGTCAGCGTCCTGGCAACTGCAACTACCAAGCGCTTCAGTCATCGGCCAATAGAGAATTTGCTTGGAAAACTGCCCGTCACACAGACAGGTCCCCTTGATATATTTCTCGTCAACCAGATTCTTCCAGTTAACCAGGTTATCTTCCAGTAAAAGTGCCAAGCCTTGCATTAACACTTCTTCAGAATAGAATTTTGTTAAATGATCGACAGGACCTTTATATGCGAGCGGTCTTGTGATCATAGAAAAAGCCTACCATGCTATTTTAATTAATACTAAGCAGGCCAGTTTAGCAAATTATCGAGTTAAATTGGAAAGTTTTTTAATTAAAAGCCAGAATTAATTTTCCTTGAGTAACGTTGCTTCAATGAGAAATATCGGTTTCATTGGTACGTCTTTCCAGTTAACCGTTGGGTCCGTGTGGGTTTTAGCGCCGGAAATGAGCTCTAAAACTTCCTCGCCTTCTGTGACCAGACCAAACACCGCATATCCCCAGGTTTTACCAGGGTCCAGACCTTCATTATCTGCCATATTAAAGTAAAATTGACGCATTGCAGAATGAGGTTCACTTTCCCGCGCCATCGCAATACTGAACATAATGTTCTTTAATCCATTACCCGATTCATTAAAGATTGTCGCCTGCGGGGGTCGTTCTTCAAATCCTTCATTATAACCGCCACCTTGTACCACAAAGTCTTTGATGACCCGATGAAAAATCGTACCTCGATAAGATCCTCGTAGCACATGAAAAAGAAAGTTATTAACCGTGATCGGCGCTCTGAGCCTGTCGAGCTCAACGATAATCTTGCCCACGGTGGTTTGCAGCTCAACAACCGGAAATAAATTATCCGGTTGGATCGAGGCGCCTTGTTGTTCTTTGGCCTGAGTCTGGAAAGACAACAGACAAATAAAAAGAATTGATAGTACTTTTTTCATCAATAGTGCTCCACATATGGTTACTTAACCAAGTATGACAAATTTAACCTAATCCGGAAATTGCTTTCACTTCCAAATAGTCATTAAACCCGTGAGGACCCCATTCTCGTCCGTTACCAGACTTTTTATAGCCGCCGAAGGGAGTATTAATATCACCACTTTGTCCATTGATATTGATATTACCTGCGCGGATCCTTGATGCTACATAACCAAGCAATTCTGGATCTGTACCTTGAATATAACCAGCCAGGCCATAGGGTGTATCATTGGCAATATCAATTGCCTGCTCAATGGAATCGTACGGCATGATAGTGAAGACAGGACCGAATATCTCTTCCTTTGCAATCGTCATATCATTATTAACCTCAGAAAAAACCGTCGGTTGAATAAAATAACCTTTCTCTAATCCTTCTGGTTTTTCGATACCGCCGCAAACCAGTTTGGCGTTTTCACCAATACCTTGTTCGATTAAGCCACGGATCTTGTCATATTGTACTTCGCTCACTACCGGACCCATAGTGGTTGTTTGTTCGGTCGCTGGACCCACTTTGACTTTGGCCGCAACTTCAGCCGCAATGATTTCGGCCTGTTGCATTTTATCTCTTGGCACTAACATTCGAGTAGGCGCATTACATGATTGACCACTATTGGAAAAAACACTGCGTGCACCTTGTTTAACCGCTCGTTCAAAATCTGCATCGGGCAATATAATATTTGCCGATTTTCCGCCTAATTCCTGTGAAACCCTTTTAATGGTTGGCGCAGCGTTTTTAGCCACCAATGCGCCCGCGCGAGTCGAACCGGTAAAAGAGACCATATCGATCAATGGATGTTCAGACAAAGCAGTACCGACCCCCGGTCCATCGCCATTGATCATGTTATAAACTCCATCGGGCAGACCTGCCTCATCCATCACCTGAGAAAAGATGTAAGCGGATAGCGGGGCCACTTCTGAAGGTTTAAGGATCACCGTACAACCCACAGCAATAGCCGGGGCAACCTTACAGGCGATTTGATTCAGCGGCCAATTCCAGGGAGTGATCAACCCGCAAACACCAATCGGTTCTTTAACAATTAAACTGGCACCTTGCTGCTCCTTAAAAGAAAAACTTTCTAATAAAGCGACGGCGGCTTTAAAATGTGCCAAACCCGATCCGGTTTGCGATTTAATTGCCAACTGAGTTGGTGCGCCCATTTCTTCTGAAATGGCGTCTGCAATATCGTTGTATCGATTTTTAAAAGCACTGATAATCGACTGAACAATTTCGATGCGATCTGTCAGGCTCGAATGGCCGTAGCTGGCAAAAGCCCTACTTGCTGCGTTAGCGGCCTTATCCACATCTTGTGCATTTCCGATGGCAATTTGAGCACACACCTCTTCGGTGGAAGGATTAATCACATCCATCAGTTTTTTGTCGGTTGGTTCAACCCATTGGCCATTAATGTAAAATTGATCGTATATTTTCATTGGTTTAATCCTCATTACTTGCAAACTATTTTAGAACCTATTTTTTACAGCCCCATCGCCCTCTTAATAATCATCTCTTTGGCCATCGGCAATTTATCCAGCGTAGACATAGCGATATTTCGTAACAGCGTCACCGGCATACTTTGATTAGCAAATAGGTGTTTAAATCCACTCATCGCGTTTTGCATAATCATGTTCTCGGTCTTTCTTTCCCGCTCAAAAGATCTTAAATTTTGTTTAAGACCAAAATCTCTTTGTTGCTGTTGCAAACTAAGGATCAATTTCGACAAACAGGCCACATCCTGAAAGCCAAGATTAACTCCCTGTCCGGCTAAAGGATGAATGGTGTGAGCGGCATCTCCCACTAAAGCCACGCGGTCCGCTAAATAACTTTGCGAGTGACGCTTGATCAACGGAAAACCAAAGTGCTTTGATACCGCAGTCACTTTGCCGAGTCGTGATTCGAAAGCCTGTTGCAGTTTTTCAGCAAATTTGTCACTACTCAGGCCTTCTATTTGCTCCGCTTTATCTTGATCTAATGACCAAACAACAGAGCATAAATTTTTATTAGCTAAAGGTAAAAAAGCCACCGGACCGAAAGGGGTAAACCGCTGCCATGCGGTATTTTGATGGGACATTTCAGTTTTTACATTGGCGACAAAAGCGACCTGCGAATAGGGCATTGGTTTTGATTCGATGGACAGTTTTTCTCTTACCATCGAATCCGCACCGTCGGCGCCAATTAACAGTTGACAGCTCTCGGAAGTGCCATCGCTTAATTGTACACTGATATGATCATCAAAAGTCTCCAATTGATCTAGCTGTGCATCAAAGCAACAGTCAATATTGCCATAGGCTCGAATAGTTTTTAATAAGGCCGCCTGAACCAGTTTATTTTCAACAATCACACCTAAATCCGGCTGGGCAATTTTTGCCGCGGAGAACTCGATTTTTCCGGTGCCATCGCCATCCCAGACTTTCATATTTTGATAGTTGGCTTGTCTTTGTGCGGGGATATAATGCCAAGCATTCAGCCGAGTTAAAAATTCTCGATTCCCAGGACTGATAGCACTAACTCTGACGTCAAAGTCTTGGTCTGCAATCGGTCGATCCGCCAGTAAGTCCGCCGCAAGAATTCTCAATAAATCTTGTTTTTCAACCAGCAGAAT
>CAZOBX010000006.1:27291-36460 GCA_964578045.1 uncultured Kangiella sp.
CAGAATTTTTAGACCGGTTTCAGCGAGCGAGGCGGCCATTGCCAGACCCACCATCCCGCCACCGATGATAATGATATCGAATTTTGTAGACACTTTTATACCTGTTTGTAAGTAACCTCAATTCGGGATAAGAATAGCCATCCAGCACAACTATTTTAGCAGCTCTCCGAGTTGAAGTTAATAAACTGTTCTGAGTACTTTTATGCGACCTGCTTTGTCAGCCCTCTTCCGCCGCGACAGATCATACAATACTATTTCTTAGCAGATCAGCCTTCGACGCGACTAAAGTCACATCTACAATGAAGCGATCATTTTAATTGAATACCGCGAGTTAACTGAGCAGATGCACCGCTAAATCCCATCGCTGCCATCGCCAGTTTTTGTTTGGCAAAAGGGATTTTATCTAACAAACACAAAGCTTTATTCCTGGCGAGAACTAAAGGCAAGAAATCGTTACTGAATAATCTCACCAATGAATCGGTGGCGCTAATAGTTTTTTCCCAATCAAGTTCTCTTTGAATTTGATAGTTTTTTAGAAACGAGTGGCAGCCTATGTCTTTATCGGTTTTTTGGGCGAGTTGAATTAAATCCGTTAGCGCCGCAATATCTCTTAGCCCGAGATTAAATCCTTGCCCGGCGATAGGGTGCAAGGTGTGCGCCGAATTGCCCAATAATAGAACCCTGCCGCTAAAAACCTGACTTGGTAAATGTAATGCCAATGGGTACTGGCTTCGCTCACCCACTTTAGTGATTTGTCCCAGTCGATAACCAAAAGCTGATTGAAGTTTTTCCATAAATTGATGATTTGAATCATTCATTACCGATAAGGTATTTTCCTCATTCTGACACCAAACCAGTGACATTCGATTTCTGGTCAAGGGTAATAGGGCAAGTGGGCCCTGTTTGGTAAATCGCTCGAAAGCGCGGTGATTGTGGCCAAATTCGGTGGAGATATTAGCAATGACGGCATGTTGATTGTAACTTTCTCTTCGAATTCTAATACCCGCCATTTTGGCAGTGGAAGAAAAGGTTCCATCGGCAGCCAATAGAAGTTTAGCTTTTAATTCACGTTGATTTTTTCCATCTGACAATTGAACGGTTATCTGACCCTGTTGATTTTGTGAATCGATTGAATCAATTTCAACGATATTGGACGGGCAAAATAACGTGATATTGTTAGTCTGACGAATAGCCTGCCATAACTGAGGACCGGTTTGATCAAGTGGGATCACTTGGCCTAAAGCCTCGACCGCATAATCGTCAGCATGCAAACGAGTAAAACCAAAGTGGCCCTGATCAGAAATATGAATATCACTAATCGAACATGCCATTGACTGGATATTTTTCCAAATCCCGAGAGTTCTAAAAATGGCTACCGACGCCGCTGATAACGCCACGGCTCGTTGGTCAAAGCTAGGGCTGGCATCTAACTCCGGTTCAATTGGTTCGACCAAAGCGATCTCTAATCCCAGTTGAGCCAGTGCTAGCGCTGCCGTTGCACCTGCCATTCCACCCCCGGCGATAATAATGTTAAATTTTTTCATTGCCTATTTCTTAAATTAGGGTTACTGCTATCAGTCAAAAACTGCACCAACAAGATCATTTAGCGCCGGCCATTAATTTTTCAATGGCATTGGTTTCTTTTATGGCTGCTTTAGACAAAACCTCATGCCCCTTTTTTGTCACTAAAACATCGTCTTCAATTCTAATTCCTATCCCCCACCATTTTTTGTCCAGCCCTTTGGTTTTGGCGGCAAAGTATAATCCGGGTTCGACCGTCAAGACCATGCCTTCTTCTAAAATTCTGGGCTCTTTATCGATCAAATAATCACCGACATCGTGCACATCCAATCCTAACCAATGGCCGGTTTTATGCATGTAAAAAGCTTTGTAGGCCTGCTCATCAATAAGCGTTTCAATTTCGCCCTTTAATATGCCCATTTCAACTAATCCTTGGGTAAGTACTTTAACCGCGGTATCGTGTGGCTTTGTCCAAGGGTTTCCAGGTTTCACTTGTTTGATTGCTTCTTTATTGGCTTTTAGTACCCAGTCATAAGCTTGACGTTGTTGCTCGCTATACCGGCCGTTGATCGGAAAGGTGCGAGTAATATCAGCCGCGTAACCTAATAGCTCCGCGCCAGCATCGACCAATAACAGCTCGCCGTTTTTTAGCTCGCAGTCATTTTCCACATAATGCAAAATACAGGCATTTTCGCCACCGGCAACAATGGAATTATAGGCTTCGAAACGGGCGCCTTGTTTGGCAAATTGATATTTTAATTCTGCTTCGATCTGCAATTCATTGATCCCCGGTCGGCTTTTTATCATCGCCTGCATGTGCGCCTCTGCGGATAGTTGCGCAACCTTACGCATGACTTCAATTTCCGCTTTACTTTTATACAACCGCATATCATGTAAAACATGGCTTAAATCGACTAACTCGCCGGGTGGATGGGCGCCTTGTTTGACTTGACCTCTTAAGGTATTGATCCAGCCCATAATCCGATTATCAAACTTGGTGTTATTGCCAAATTCATAATAGATCCGTTCACGACCTTCCATCAGCCCGGGCAGAATGTCATCGATATCATCAATCGGAAACGCATCATCACAACCAAATTGTTTTTTCGCCCCCCTTTGACCAAATCGTCGACCATGCCAGGTTTCCAGCACTTCATCTTTTTCTCGACAGAAAATAATGTATTCGCCGTTCTCCCGACCAGGCGATAAAACCAATACCGCCTCCGGCTCAGGAAAAGCCGACAGATAATGAAAATCACTGTGTTGTCTGAATCTGTAATCGGTATCGCGACTGCGCACTAACTCTGAAGCGGAAGGTAATATCGCAATCGAGTTATTTCCCATGAAATTCATTAGTTTGCGGCGACGACGGCCAAATTCTGCTTTTTTGATCATATATTTTCTCAAAACTGTCTTTTGTCGGACGGAGGCTAACCCATCGCTCGGGCCGTAGCCTATCTCTTATACAGTAATTCTGGGTAGGACCGGCGTCCCGCCGGGAAAATAGGTTAAAGTGAGTGAGCCTGTCAAACTTAGCAAGTCTTTTAGCCTAATCTTCGCATTTCCGGCGAGACGCCAGTCCTACAAAAACATCCCGCGGTGCTTGGCCCGCAGCCAATATTTTCTAATGATAAGTATCGTTCCCATTCACAGAATTGATATCGGTTAATTCTTTTTTAATGACGAATTCCATATAGATCACTTTGACAGCCACTTTAATATGTTCAATCAATGTGACTAAGGCGATTTGCGACTCTTCACTTTCATCTGAAGATAACTCCAGTTGAGAAATTTCACTGATATCTTGCAGTGATTCAGCAATTTCACTACTGTCGATAGATTGGTCGGTAAATTGCAAACCAAATCCCAACAAAAATCCCTGACACCACAAGGACAAAGCTTCTAGTCGATCAATCAAGGGATATTCATCATCCGGGAGTAAAATAGGCGCCAATATATCTTGCTGCATAAAGGCTTGCTGGCTTTCAGAAAACACATTTTCTAGCACTATCAGAGCATCGGTGGAGAGGGCGTGACCATCATTGGCTACTTCGATAACAGTTGATCGCCAGTGCTTGTCGGTCGATTTTAATCCGGCAGAAATCATCCCTGCCAGTATTCCCTGGAACTCCGAAGCATTTATTTCACAATCAGCCTCTGCCAGCGTATCGTCAAAGCTCTCATAGAGATCTCTTGAATTTTGTACAAAATCATTCATTTTTCGGCTCAAATACCCAATATTGGTTAAATTATGACATTTTTAAGCATTATACCATTGACCATTGCCTGGATGCGCCTTATATTAAAATCACGCATAAAAACAACGGTTTGCCATGACAACCTCAAATCTTTCGCAACTTGAAGGAAGCGTTTCAAAGCTTTTGAAATCCTTCGATACATTACAAACAGAAAATCGACAATTGCGCCTCGATCGGCAAAACTTGCTCGACAAAAATAAACTCGCCAGCAGTAAGATAGAAGCAATGATCGAGAAGCTGAAGGAAATCAGCTAATGGCCGAAAATAAACCTGTCAGTATTCACATCATGGGTAATGAATACCACGTCACCAGCCCGGAAGATGAAATCTCAAAACTGCAAGAAGCCGCTCGTGCACTTGATGCTCGCATGCGAGAAATCAAAGAAAACGGTCGGATTATGGGACTTGAGCGAGTGGCGGTAATGGCCGCACTTAATTTGACCTACGAATTGATGCACGGTGAATCAACCAGTCTCGAAGAGACCACTGAAATCAATCAGCGCATGCAAAAGTTGCAGGACAAAGTGGATTCTGCACTGGCGTCAAACGCTCAATCAGAGCTACTCTAACCAATGCTTTTTGACATTTTGTAACTAATTCTTCCATTGATTTTTCTAGTTTAGCTATATCCGCCCAACAGTTGAGTATATAATTCGATTTCTACCTGCCTTGTTCGCCTAGCTGTTGTAGTCCATGAGCCGATAATCTCATCCCAGGGTGTTCTTGTTGATTTTTGGTGTGCAGGTCCGAGCAAGTTTTTAACTTGGAGCGGAAAGCCTAAATTAAATTGCGGAACTCCCACCTGAACCTTCGGGTTCTTGGGCGAAATCAGCAAACGGCAAGGTGGGTGGAATCATTTCAAGTGCTAAACGCTAAAAAATTAATATTGCTTTTATGTCTGACAATCACTCAAAAAAAATAGAAATTAGACAATCGATCAGATCCAAAAGAAATAGTCTGAATACTTCCCAAAGAAATATTGCCGGTAATTTGTTAGTAGAACAACTCCAATTACAGCAAATTATTGCAAAGCACCAACATATCGCCTGTTTTTTGTCCTTTGATGGTGAAATTTCCACTCAGCCAATTATCCAACAAATATTCAAACAAAATAAATCATGCTATTTGCCCAAGTTAAGACCTTATAAACCGAATCGTTTGTGGTTCATCCCATACACTACCGATAGCCGGTTAATTCCAAATCGTTATGCCATTGATGAAGTCGATCAACTTCCTAATCATGCATTGGCAGTCTCTCAGCTGGATTTAGTTCTCTTACCGCTGGTCGCCTTTGATAAAAATGGCAATCGACTGGGAATGGGTGGAGGTTTTTATGATGCGACTTTTGCACACCTTAAAAACAGGCAAAAGAAGCCTTTGTTTATTGGCCTGGCTTATCAGTCTCAATTAGTCAGAGGACTACCCAGTGATCCTTGGGATCTGCCTTTAGATGGCGTATGTACCGAAGAATGTTTTTATCAGTTTTGACCTATCTCTCTCCGAAGGGGCCATTTACAAACGCCTGTCTGTTAGCAAAATCTAAGACAGGGTCTGGCGAGCCTCATTAATCTCAACCGTCGCTGGTGGTATGACATAAGTCCGTACTTTCTATGAGCAGGGAAGAATTCTACTTTTGGATTTTCATCTGACATAAAAAAAGCCCTCGATTACTCGAAGGCTTTATTTGATTAGATTCTTTGACATAATTGAACAAGGGATCCAATGTACTACTATATCCACACCGGGTGGATTCTTGCTTGTTATTTGGTTCTGGTAATTTGAACTTCTTCTCTTACTTCGGCAGCGTTAGCGCCGCTGAAGCTAGACAAAATCATACCAAGTCCCAATAACGCAGCCAGTACTACTAAAATATCTGGTTTACGCTTCATTTTGGTTCTCCACTTTCGCCCTAATTTTCTAGGTAGCTCTTTTTATTATTAGCTGGAGTCCATAGCCATAATTTGGCTTCCTTGCACCTATCAACATGACAACTCATCTCTGAGCAGTTTGCGATAGGGCTGACCACCTTACACCCATTATAACGATGGATCAACTGAGTGCGGCAAGAAATTGGCTAAATAAGACTCAGTTCGCACAAAATTGGCGCTTTGTTCTCAATATTTATCATTTCGCTTTATTGATTAACCTCAACTCGGATAAAAACAGCCAGAAAAAGCCTAATATTTAGTAAGTTACACCAAAACAATGAGGATTAGTTTTAAATTTAAGCCAGTGCAACTATTTTAGTGGGTATCAAGACGAGTTTGCGTGGTAATAGCCCGCTATTGGTAGCAAACTCAACGCAGAGAGTCGCTAAAAATAGGTGTGCTGGATGGCTGTGCTTATCCCGAATTGAGGTTGATTAGCATGATCCGTGATTAAAATCGTGTTTTAATAACCCTATTCAGCCCTTACCCGAATTCATTTACCATGGATAATCAACAGCAATTAAAGATTGAAGCCGCCAGAGCCGCCTTAAAGTATATTCAAGACGATGAAATCATCGGCATTGGCACCGGCTCAACCGTCAATTGTTTTATCGATTTATTAGTCGACCACAAACATCGAATTAAAGCCGCGGTTTCCAGCTCAGTTGCCTCCACTAAAAAGCTCGAAGCGCTCGGTATTGAAGTCATTGATCTCAATAATGCAGCTAATATTCCAGTGTATATTGACGGCGCCGATGAATCGAACCACAATCTTGAGCTGATCAAAGGGGGCGGAGGTGCGCTGAGTCGCGAAAAAATCATCGCCGCAGTAGCAGATAAATTCGTTTGCATCGCTGATCAATCCAAATACGTTAAAACACTAGGAAATTTTCCTTTGCCAATCGAAGTTTTACCGATGGCGCGGAGCTACGTCGCTCGTGAACTGGTTAAACTAGGTGCTGATCCGGTTTATCGACATGATTTTGTCACCGATAACGGCAATGTGATTCTGGATTTGTATAATTTCGAGATAACCCAGGCCAAGGTACTGGAGTCTAAAATCAATCAAATCACCGGTGTAGTGACTAATGGTTTGTTTGCTCAAAGACCGGCCGATCATTTGATTTTAGCAACAGAGTCTGGGATTAAAGAATATTAGTCTCCATTTTTATTGATTGAATATCTTATTTTTCAATTGCCTACTCTTGGTGAGTCTGTGGCGGCAAAAGAAGCAGTGGATAGAACCTCTTCAATTAATTTACGTTATGAACATCTCTCAATTCTACATCAACCGGCTGACAAAGACTTTATAGCTACGCTCTAATTAATGTCGCTGATACAGTCAATAAAATAATTGATCAAAGATTTTATTTTACTGATATCAAACACCCCTGTAGCATCATTCAATTCTCTTGCGAATTGAATGAGCTTTTGTTCCTTCTTTTCTTCACCCAATCGTAACAGGTCAAGTGAAAAATTCGAGATATCGTTTACATTATTGCTCTTTTGTAATCCGTTACAGATCGACATATATTCTTGATTAAGTAATAAACGAATCGTCGGAGAAATTGCACTTAAATCCGACCCCAACGAATCTTCAATTAATTGTGAATCTTGTATTTTTTGTCGGTGTTCTATATGTAATTTTAACTCTTCGATAAGTTCTCTTTTAAGTACCGGTTTTCTAAGGTAACCGTCAAAGACCTCGCTCCTTTGAGTTTCATATTCGTCTCTGATGACAGAGGCGGTTAACGCAACGATGGGCAGATTGGGTTTACTGAGTTTTATTTCTCTTGAAGCTTGGTATCCATCCATCTTGGGCATTCGAATATCCATCATGACCAGATCAAACTGCTTGGATAATGCCAGGCTAACAGCTTGTTCTCCATCTACCGCTAACTCAGTGCTAAAACCGCAATCTTCGAAGATTTCTTTTAACAAAAGTCGATTATCTTTGATGTCATCTACTATCAAAATATTAGCTTTACTAAATTCGACTTGTGACGACGAATTCCGCTCGGAGGATTCAAAATCGATCGCTTGTAAACTCGAAACCGCAACTTTTTTTAGCACGAAGGAAAACGTTGAGCCTACACCTACTTCACTTTCAACAGACAGTTCGCCACCCATTAACTGGGTTAGTCTGCGACTGATCGTTAACCCTAATCCAGTTCCTCCATACTTTCGAACATTTTGTCCTTCTTGCTGCTCAAAACTTTGGAAGATATTTTGCATATTCTTTTTATCAATACCGCAACCGCTGTCAATGACCTCTATGCGAATATCGACACTACTACCTATTTCGTCCTCGTTTTCCACCACAGCGCGTATTTTTACAGAGCCACTGTCAGTAAATTTGACCGCGTTACCAACCAGATTAAACAGTATCTGCCTTATTCTTGCCGAATCTAATAACAGGGAATGTGGAATATTGGAGTCAACATCCAAGATTAAATCCAAATTTTTATTTCTTGTACTCATAATAAAAACATTGGTGATGTCTTCAAATATTTTTTCAGGGTTCACCGGTTGCAATTTGATGGTTACTTTTCCGGCTTCTATTTTTGAAAGATCGAGAATATCATTTATTAGCATCAACAAAGAATTACCGGCAGATTTTATGGTTCTAACGAAGGCTTTAAGTTTGGAATCCTTTACCTGTTCATGTAATAACTCAGTAAAACCAATGATGGCATTCATTGGGGTTCTTATTTCGTGACTCATATTCGCCAAGAATTCAGATTTTGCTTTATTCGCTGCTTCTGCTTGATCACGGGCCAATTTTAGTTCGCGCTCTAACGCGATCCTTTCATTTAAGTTAACAACAATATTAAGATAAGCCTCTTTTCCTGCATAACTGAGTGGAATTATCGATAAAAGACCATCTATCACCTTTCCATTTAAACTCTGTAATTCAATCATTCTTTCGGAGACGCTATCATTTCTTTTAAACTCGCTAATTAAACCACTAATTTTTTCGTCTGGCTGGTCCCACTTATAAAAATCTTTACCTGTTACAATTTCGATATCTTCAATTTCTAGTTCTTTACGGGCGCTTGGATTTGCCATTAATAACTTCGTCGACTTTTTATCTGTTACAAAAATAATAATAGGTGTACTGTCTATTAACGACTGCAGTGTTTTTTCACTTTTTATCAGTGATTTTTCTGTTTTTGCTCTTAAAATAATTTCGCTTTTTAGCTTTCTATTAGAATAAACAATAAAACTTAGTATCAGCAGGGAAGCAAATATAACCTGTAATGAAAGAACGTAGTCTACTCGGACGACTGGCTCTTGATTTCCCCATCTGTTTAAAATGAGGCGTTTTTCGGGGGGTGAAATGCCCTGCAATGCTTTATTCATAATTGAAGTAAGTAGCGCATACTGCTGATTGACGGCAAATCCGATATTAATTTGAAAATCTGTTTTAAGGACGACGTGTTTACTACAATTATCTCATAA
>CAZOBX010000006.1:36470-54502 GCA_964578045.1 uncultured Kangiella sp.
ATCAAATAGTTTACCTGGGCAAGCACACCGATAAAAACATCCGTTTTTCCGGAGTATAAATCTTCCAACCCTTGAGTACTCGTTGCAACATAGTTAAACTTTTTGTCGGGGTATATCTCGGCTAAATCTTGTGTACTCTTGTAGTTAGCGATAAGAGAGATTTGTTTTGTAATAATTTCTGAAAGGTCGGATACGTATTGATTATCTTCTCTCATAACGATAACCAACGGGACAGAAATATAGGTGTCAGTAAAAAGTGCGTTGCCATAAGTATAGTTACTGATAGATGATGAGATTAATTTAACTTTTCCTTGATTAAATAGTGTCTGAGTTTCCTTCCAGGTTTCGGTTTGCACGACGTTAAATTCAATATCCAGCGCTTTTTCAATCAAACCTACAAATTCTGACACAATACCAATATAGTTGCCATGTTGATCGAAAGATTCATAAGGCATCCAGTCTGGATCGCCAGCAAAGGAAATGATCGGATTGGCTCTTAACCAGGCGATCTCTTCCTTGTTCAAAAACAACATACGGTTACCTGGCATTCCCTGATTTAAATTCCATTTGCTAAAAATTTGGTTCTTTTTGTTTTTTGGTATCGCGGAAAGCGCCAAGTTCAATATTGAGATTAATTCAGCGTAGTCTTTCCTTACAGCCATTCTTAGTGATTTTACTGGATTACCAAGACGTGACCTAAAAGGACTAATATTGCCATTATCTTTTAGTTTTTCAGCATAAATGACAGTTGCATGAGAGTCTAAAAACATTAGATCGGCTTTGTCTAGTGTAACCGCATTAATGATTTCAGCGGCGTTATTAAAATAAACGATTTCAAGCTCTGGATATAGGCGCTTTATTTTCTCAACTTGCGCATTGTCTTTCACAATTGCCAGTCTATAGCCGGCCAGGTCATCCAAATGGCTCAGCTTTTTATCCTCCTTGGCAAAAAAGTAACTTTTCGATTGATAATAAGTGTCAGAAAATGATAAATACTGAGTTCTTTGCTCGGTTAAATAGGCGGCTGGTAACAAGTCTAAATCTCTATCTCGGACTTTTTTTAACCCTTGACTCCAGTCATTATTGTAGTACTTAAACTTTAATCCTGTTAGCTTGGCGACTTCTTCCAATAAATCGTGTGATATCCCATCGTGTACACCTTGTTCATTTTTAAAGTCATAAGGTATCCAGGTATTTTTACCAGAAACATGAATCAGAGGATGAGCCGTAATCCAGTCTTTTTGAGCGGCCGTCAGTCCGAGAGTTTGCGAGCCAGAAGACTCTTTAATAAGTGGTTCAATTGCCGATGAGATAGACCATCGGTCATAAATTTCCTGCCACTCCTTTGCGCTAATAGTGGCTAACGCTTTGTTTATGATAGTATATAACACTGGATTATTCTTGCTCACACCAAAATGAACGTCGTTAGTTTTTGCACCAGGAAGACGCGCGTAAGGTTTGATATTAAAAATACCTTGGTGTTTCAAAGCATGGGTGACCGAGACATAGGAGTCATAAAGTGCGTCACTTTCGTGATTGAGTAATTTATCGATCGCTTCATTGACATCAAAAACCTCAACAATCTTATTTTCATCGAAGGATTGCAACATGATTGGCTTACTGGCATGTCCGGAACTGATCGTTATCTTGTGTTTTTTAAGATCAGAAAAATCTTTTAGCTCAAGTCCATCGCGAACAAAAATGTAATCAAGAGACTTATAATAAGGTTGGGTAAACAGGACATAATTCTTTCTTTGTTCCGTTTTGTAAATTACCGGTATTAAGTCAATGTTGCCATCTTTAAGCCCGATTAATTGCCGGTCAAAACTCAATTCTTTGTAGCGGTATTGCAACCCTGTTTGTATGTTAATTAGTTTGAGTATGTCATAGATCATGCCCTGTTGAGCATTATTGTCGACTTCATAGGGTGATTTATTTAAGCCAATAGCTACTTTAATAATCGGATTCTTTTTTATCCAGGCTTTTTCTTTATTGGTTAAAAACAAATCGGTTGATTGATCTTTGAAATCGCTGGTGTCATCTTGCTGAGCAGCTGCGATAAAACTAAAACTAACAATAAAAAGTGAAAACAACAGGCGGGCAATTAAAATCATTTCAAATTTGATATCTCAATAAATTCGGGTAAATGCGTTAAAAATATTTTAATCAATTGTGGGTCAAACTGGGTACCATCGTGTTCTTTAATATACTCAACCGCATTTTCGACTGACCATTCGTCTTTGTACTGGCGTTTATGAGTCAGGGCGTCAAAAACGTCCGCGACAGCGACTATTCGCCCATAGATGTGAATTTCCTCGCCTTTAAGTCCCCTTGGATAACCAGATCCATCCCATTTTTCATGATGTTGGCTGGCAATAATAGAAGCCCCCTTCATAATTTTTCGCTTAGAGTACCTCAGGAATTCCTCAGCCTTTTCGGTATGAGTTTTCATAATGGTAAACTCATCTTTGGTGAGACGGGCCGGCTTGTGTAATATTTCTTTAGGGATGGCGATCTTTCCAATATCATGCATGGGTGCCGCATTAAAAATGATCATTTCATCCTCTTCCGTTAGATAATCTGTGTAATGTGCCAATAATTTCGAACTTTCAGCAACCCGTCGTATGTGCTGACCGGTTTCATCTGATGTGCATTCCATCATTTCCATTAAGGCATAAATCATTTCTCGCTGATTTTCTTCTAGTTCAGCTTTTAAGCGCAATCCTTGCAACTTAGCCTTTTTATCGAGTTGAATATTCGCATCTTGCAGCATTAGACGTGAATGATAGAGCTCAATGTGAGTATTCACTCTCGCCAGCAATTCACTGGCATGAAATGGTTTGACCAAATAATCCACCGCGCCCACGTCAAATCCTTTTTCGATCGCGTCTACATCCGCTTTAGCGGTGAGAAAAATAACCGGCACATCTTTGTTTTTGGGTTTTTCTTTTATCCGTTTGCACACCTCGAAACCGTCAATATGTGGCATCATGACATCTAGCAAAATTAGGTCAAATTTTTCCTCCTCTACTAACGTCAATGCTTCCACGCCATCGGAGGCAAAGGAAAATTGATAATTTTCCTCTCGCAGTATGTTCATTGCCACTTGAATATTGTCAGATACATCATCAACGATCAGAATTTTTACATCTTGAGAAACTTTACGCATGGGACCAAAGCTCCGGTCGTTTCTAACTATTTTGTAAGGTCCTTTAACTCTAGTCGATATTTTGCATTTTGCAAATGCAAGGAGCTTGTGTCAGTATCCAGGCAGTTATAAAGAGAGTAAAAGTCTCGCTCATGCGGATTTTTCCAAAGTCTAATCAAAACACTCAACCAATTCGAAAAATTCGCAGTCGAAACAATCATAAGAATCTGAAAATGGCTGTTTGTCCTCGAACCTTTTCTTATTTTCGAAACTCAGTGGGAATTTTACCAGTCCATCGCTTAAAGGCGTGAATAAAACTGGATGATTCCCCATAACCTAACCGATAACCAATTTGCTCGACCGTTAGTTGAGTCGTTTCCAGATAATGAATAGCCTTTCGACTAAGCTCTTGATTAACGAGACTTTGATAACTAAAGCCTTCAGCGTTCAGTTTTCTCCTGACCGTACGAGAAGTCATGTTAAATTGGCCGGCAATGTCTTCCATATTAAGAATAATGTTTTCACTGTTTTTGATCAGGTTACGTATTTGGTCAGAAAAATTAGTCTGGCCCAGAATTTCGATTTGTTGGGTACGGCAATGTGCTTCCATTAGCTGTTTTGTCAGGGCATTAGCTTGCGGTAAAGCCCGGTCAAGATATTTGCCGTCAAACTGAATTTCATTAAAAGGCATCGAGAACTTAACCTGACACTCATATAGCGCCTCATACTGATCGACGCTGGTAGGGCATTCGAAATCAAAATGGAGGGTTTTAAATCTTTGCTCACCTAATGAGCGAGAAAACAGATCTCTGATAGAAACTAGCAAAAAAGAAAAATCCCGTTCGATATAAAAACGCCGGAGATCACGAAACTCATAACTATCCTTAAACCTCAAGACAGCAATCTCATCGACTTTAAAAAAGGAAATATCAAAAAGAGTATAAGAAAGTTGTAAGTATTTTAGAAATAGTTGGATCGCTTCTTCAATACTTTCACAAGAGGCTGCCGCCATACCCAAATTACCAAAAGCGCTTAATCGGTATTGCTGGCCGGCATAAAAGCCAAGATTGGGTTTATCCAGTGCTTTAAGCATCGCCCGTACAAACCTGACTTCCTGTTGCAAGCTAATGGTTGCTTTTGGGTCACCCATCATTTTTGTGTCGATCTCCGCAATCTCCAGCAAAAGGGACGACTCAAGACCAGACTCTTCTACTAACTTCACCATGAGTAGTATATTGATGATCGATTGTTGTCGTGTGCTGGTTTCGATATTCGGAAGGAGCATGATGTTTATCACCTTGGTTGAGACCAAGTCTATCGTCAATGTCCGAAATAATCAATTATCCAGTCGTTTGGAGCATTAAAATCATATCAGTAGAACGTTAAACTATAATCTATTAAGGTTTGTTATTTAGTAGCATTGTGAGATCGGTTGATTTCACTTTAGTCCTCTCGGCAAGGGTTGCAGTGTTGACCGAATATTCTACTTATATGTAGGAATTGTCTAAAGGACGAGGGGGCTTTTATAAGGAAGCCTTTAAGATCCCGTTGCTATCCTGAGGACAAGAATAGGAACCACTATTTAGAGGTAAAAAATATTATGAAACGTTGGAATGGCTGGGGCGATGAAGAAAATGATTTCGATTTCGAGTTAACTGAAACGTCTCAAGATTTTATTGAAAATATTATTGGAAAATCGACGCCTCTAATTGATGCAACCTTAGAGCAAGCATTACAAAAGGTGCCGCCTTCACGAGCGCCGGCCCACCGATTAATTGATACTGACTCCGAGCAACGCCTCCGCCATAGTCGTGGACAAAGCATGCCAGATTGGTTGGCGATGCGCAGTGGTGAATTTGGCAATTATCCTGATGGAGTCGCTTTTCCGGAAACGAGTGAAGATGTACAAGAAATTTTATCCTTTGCCAAACAACAAAATCTCATTGTGATTCCTTATGGTGGCGGAACTTCAGTATGTGGTCATATCAATCCAGAAAAAAGTGAGCAACCGGTGATCACCGTTGCCATGAGCCGTATGAATAAATTGATGGATCTAGACAAACAAAGTCAGATCGCGACTTTCGGTGCAGGCACTTTGGGCCCAGACATTGAATCTCAACTGAGTCAGCACGGCTATACGTTGGGTCATTTTCCACAATCCTGGGAATTATCCACCATCGGGGGTTGGGTCGCCAGCCGCTCCAGCGGTCAGCAATCTTTGCGTTATGGACGGATCGAAAAAATGTTTGCCGGCGGCCGGATTGAAACGCCGCAAGGCAGCTTGGATATTCCCACCTTTCCAGCTACCTCAGCCGGCCCGGATATTCGCGAGATGATTTTAGGCAGTGAAGGACGTATGGGCATTATTACCGAGGTAAAAGTTCGAATCACGCCGATTGCTGAACATGAAAGTTTTCATGTGGCCTTTTTCCCCAGTTGGCAAGCTGGCATGCAGGCGACTCAAGAAATTATCCAAAATGCCATTCAATTGTCGATGATGCGTTTGAGTAACCCGACTGAAACCGCTTCTCATCTTAAATTGGCCGGTCATGGTCGGATGGTTAGACTTTTAGAAAAATACCTCAGCTTTCGCGGCAATGGTGAGGGCAAAACCATGTTTACTTTTGGCGTCACTGGCAGTAAAGCGCAATGTAAATCCGCATTGAAACTGGTACGCAAATACATCCGCCAACACAAAGGGGTTTACATTGGAACCCCTTTGGGCAAACATTGGGAACACAGCCGATTTCGCTCACCTTATTTGCGTCATGGCCTGTGGGAAGCCGGTATCGTTGTTGATACCATGGAAACCTGCCTCGACTGGTCGCGTGTTAATGATGGGATGACCGGCATGGAAACAGATATTGCCAATGCACTTAAAGATGAACAAGAAACCATTCATGTTTTCAGCCATCTCTCTCATTTTTATGGGCAAGGTTGTAGTGTTTATACCACCTATTTATTTCGTACAGGCGTCGATTATCCCTCCACCATGCAGCGTTGGAAAAAATTGAAAGCCGCGGGGGCTGAGGCGATTGTCAGACACGGCGGTACCATTAGCCATCAACATGGGGTGGGAACCGATCACGCACCCTATTTGCCAGCAGAAAAAGGCGCGTTGGGGATTAAAGCGATTAAGCAATTGTGTCATTTATTTGATCCCGACGGGCGTATGAATCCGGGTAAATTAGTGCCTTGATATTTCACCCTCAGTCCAGCTCTCAAGGAAAAGGGAGATTAAAGAGATAATAATGAACAATAAACCCATCACCTTTACCGACCGAGAAGCGCTCTGGCAACAACTCGCACAACAACCCGATAAGTGCTGGGATGTTATTGTGGTTGGCGGAGGAATTATCGGCGCCGGTGTTTTACGCGAAGTCACCCGCCGAGGACTATCTGCAATACTCATTGAACAAAAAGATTTTGCCTGGGGAACCTCGAGTCGTTCCTCAAAAATGGTGCACGGCGGTCTCAGGTATATTGCTCAAGGTGATATCAAATTGACCCGACAATCCGTGCAAGAGCGCGAACGGTTGATTGCCGAAGCGCCTGGTCTGATTTATCGCACCAAAAATTATTTTCTGATCAAAAAATGGCAGTTTCCTGGCCGTTTTATCATGAGTTTAGTGCTCGCCCTATACGATAAATTAGCGGGTATTAAAGATCATCGGTTTGTCGATGCCTCGCAAGTTAGTAAGCATTTTCCTGGTATCAATAAAAACCAAATCAAAGGCGCCTGTTATTACAGTGATACCGCGACCGATGACGCGCGATTGGTATTACGCGTTTTACAAGAATCCATCGCAACCGGCGCGCGGGTATTAAACTACGTAAGAGCCATCAAACTCATAAAAATAGACGATCGTGTCAGCGGGATTCAAATCGAAAAAGTTGACGATGAACAAGCAGGCAAGCAACAGACCCTTTCACTGAAAGCCTCAGTGGTGATCAACGCCACTGGCGCCTGGGCCGATGCTTTACGCGGCCAAATAGTAACAGAAAAATGCATTCGACCGCTTCGTGGTAGCCATATCATTATCGCCCGGCAACGACTTAAGGTTGATGGGATTCTAGCGGTACTGCATCCAAAAGATAAAAGACCGGTCTTTATTTTTCCCTGGGAAGGGGTCACGGTGATTGGCACGACGGATCTTGATCATGCTCAGGATCTCAATATTGAAGCCAGCATTAGTTCAGCAGAAGTTGATTATTTATTTGAAATTCTATCGCTGCATTTTCCTGATAAAAAATTATCGGTTAAAGATGTCATCGCCACTTATGCCGGCGTCCGTCCGGTCATGAGTTCTGATAAAAGTAAATCCCCATCAAAAGAGCGAAGGGATCACGCGGTTTGGGCAGACAAAGGACTGGTTACCGTCAGTGGTGGTAAACTAACCACTTTCCGCTTAACCGCGTTGGATGCACTAAAAGCGGCCGAGCCCTGGCTAGATAAAAATCAAACGTCGGAGGAGATAAATATTGCAGCGGATGAACGAGTTTTTAGCTCAATCGATGCAAAGTGGCGGGCTAATTTTGATTGCTATGATCAGGACTGGATACAACGATTAATCGGCCGCTATGGAAATAATACTGAAGCGCTGCTTAGCGGTGCTAGTGAACAAGAAATCGAGCTGATCTCAACCACCCAATTTTGTCTGGCTGAATGCCGCTGGGCAGCTAGAAATGAATCAGTAGTACATTTAGATGATCTTTTATTAAGACGAACTCGCTTAGGACTTTTGTTAAAAAATGGGGCAGAGCAATTATTGCCTAAGCTGCAAGAAATTTGTTTGCAAGAGCTCGGCTGGGACCAGCAAAAATGGCAATATGAAGTTTCACGTTACCAGAACATTTGGCAACAATACTATGGTTTACCGAGCAAAACGGTCCCTTCTCCCTCGAAGATAAAAGGTTAGTAAAAATAACAAACGTAAGACAATTAAATGATGAATCAAAATAACAAACATTATCTACTCGCCATAGACAACGGCACACAGAGCGTTCGCGCGATCATTTTTGATCTCGATGGTCAGGTGGTGGCAAAAAACAAAGTCGATATTGAACCGTATTTTTCCGAGCATCCCGGCTGGGCAGAACAACAACCGGATTATTATTGGCAAATGTTATCGAAAGCCTGTCAGGGACTTTGGCCCCAGCTGGACTTTGATCGATCGCAAATCAAAGCGGTCTCTTTAACCACCCAACGCGCCACCATGATCAATGTGGACAAGCAAGGCAAAGCACTTCGTCCAGCAATTGTCTGGCTGGATCAACGAGAGCAAAACAAGCTGGATAAAATGAGTTTTGGCTGGGAGTTTTTACTGGCGTTGGCCGGGGAAAAAAAGACCGTTAAATATTTTCGCTCTCAAGCCGAAGCTAACTGGATTGCTTTTAACCAACCAGATGTATGGAAAAACACCCACAAATACCTATTACTCTCCGGTTTTCATACCTTTAAACTAACCGGCAAATTTGTCGATTCTATCTCCAGTCAGGTCGGATATTTACCCTTTGATTTTAAGCGGCAAAACTGGTGCAAACCCAAAGACTGGCAATGGCAGGCAATGCCGATTACCCGACAGATGTTACCTGAACTTATTCCCTGTGGCAGTGAGCTTGGAAAGATCACTCAGCAAGCCGCTGCAGAAACCGGCATTCCTGAAGGTCTACCGCTAATTTCAGCTGGCGCCGATAAAGCTTGTGAAGTATTAGGCTCAGGCTGTATCAGCCCGGAAGTTGGCAGCTTAAGTTATGGCACTACCGCTACCTTTAATACCACTAATCATAAGTATGTGGAGGCCATCCACCGAATTCCAGCTTATCCTGCAGCAATGCCCGATCGTTACAATACCGAAATGATTGTACAAAGGGGCTATTGGATGGTGAGTTGGTTTAAACGAGAATTTGGCTTGCGGGAACAACAACTCGCCGACGAGCGAGGCATTCAGCCCGAAGAATTATTTGATGATTTACTCAAACAAGTGCCACCAGGCTCAATGGGACTCACTTTGCAGCCTTATTGGAATCCAGGAATCCGAAAACCCGGTCCGGAAGCCAAAGGCGCCATGATCGGTTTTGGTGATGTGCATACTCGCGCACATATTTATCGCGCAATTATTGAGGGGCTCACTTACGCATTGCGTGAAGGAAAAGAGCTGTCCGAAAAAAAATCGGGAATTAAAATCACCAGGCTAAAGGTTTCTGGCGGCGGTTCACAGAGCGATCAAGTTATGCAGATCACTGCGGACATATTTGGTATCACCGCCGAACGTCCACACACTTTTGAAGCTTCGGCTCTTGGTGCAGCGATTAATGCGGCGGTTGGCGTAGGTTTATTTGCCGATTATCAAAGCGCAATAAAACAGATGACTCATGACGGCGATAAGTTCGAACCGAATGCCGAAAATCATAAGATTTATGATCAGCTCTATCATCAGGTGTATCAAAAGATGTATGACAGACTCAGTCCGTTATACCAATCAATCCGTAATATCACCGGTTATCCAAAATAGTTTCCACTGACATCAATAAAAAACCGTTATTTCTCAGTGCGATATCAAGAACAATTGCTTGTTCTTGGATCCATAGTTGTGGCGGTGATTTAGAGCAATGTTGAAGTGCATATCGAAGAGTTTTCTTCACTTGATAAAAAACGATATTGGGCGCAATGTATCAGAAACTACCTTTCACAGCATCAAGTTTGAGAGGTTATGAAGTCTGAAACACAGAAAGAACAAAATACTTTTTCTATTTCTACTTCATGCTCATGAAACTAGTTTTAAATTGACCTTCAGACTATAAAGTACTGCCCCAAAATATTTATATTTAGGCAACTGTAGCTAAATAATGGATTTAACATTATGATATTTGGTCATAGATTTAGCCAATTCATGACCGTAAGAGACAACTGGAAAAATGCGCCCAAAAGAGCTTAATTTACTAGTGATTTTCGATGCCATTATGACCGAAAAATCGATCACACGGACAGCAGAACGATTGTCATTAAGTCAACCCGCAATTTCGAATGCAGTAGGTCGAATGCGCGCGATGTGGAAAGATGAACTATTTGTTCCAGATGGCCGTAATATCCAACCTACTGCATACGCCCAAAACCTCTGGGCTCGAATTCGAGAGCCTTTGCATAACTTGAACAAAGCGGTCGATCCTCAAGAATTTAATCCGAAAACGGCCGAACGCACATTTAGAATAGCGTTACCTGACGTTGCTCTCGACTCACTTTGGATGGATATGCGATTATTATTCGAAAAAAAAGCGCCAGGATTGAATTTGCATGCGGTTCCCTACACAATTTCTAATACTAAAAGGATTTTAGATGACGCTGATGTTGACTTAGTTATCGGGGCTAGTAATAGATCATTAGAAAATATCTGCTCGGATCACCTATTTGATACGAGTTATGTTTGTGCCATGCGTAAAGACCATCCATTGGCCAAACCAAACCTTACCGTAGAAGAGTTTGCCGCCGACGATCACTTGCTAATCTCTCTATCTGGCAACAGCTATAGTTCTACTGATCAAGCATTAGACCAACTGGGTTTGACTCGAAGGGTGGCTTTTACAGTCAATCAATTTGCCTCTGCAGTTCCGATGATTATAGGCACCGATCTGATTGCCATTCTTCCTACAAGTATAATCTATCAACACTTGGAAAGTGGTAAACTAGCCATCACCCGCGCACCCATAAATATTCCTCAGACATCAATCTCAATGTTGTGGCACAAGCGCCAGAGTTCGGATACAGGATTAATATGGCTACGTAAACAAATCAGGGAAGTCTTGAATGTGAAAAGAAGCCAACAGGTAGAAGAGGTCTATCAATACTGTAAATAAACTATTCTATCCAAAACTGAATTTGAATTTTCTGTATTTTGCTCTTTAGCAATTTTTAGTTTTAAGGTAGTGGAATATTTTTGTGGAGATATCGTTTAATTAGTAGGAAACCGATGCTGCCCACTATGATATTGCCACTACTTATTCCTATGAATATCCCTTCAATTTGCCAATATTGAGAACCTAAATATCCTAATGGGATCGCAAATACAAATAACTGTAACAATATTAATGTCAATGAGTAGAGAGGCCTATTCAGTGCGTTAAATGATGCGTTTACTACAAGTATTATTCCTAGAAACCCATAGCTTATTGGGACTAACCAGAAAAAATTAACAATAGACGCTAGGATAGTAGGATCGTAAGTGAACAAGCTTCCTAATCGGTCTGAGAACATTATTAATAATAGAAAAACTGTTCCTCCCCAAATTAGTGAAAATTGTAAACTGAATTTCAAGGCTTGTTTTACTCTTTCATATTTTTGAGCTCCCCAATTTTGTCCTATATAAGGAGTCAAGATCATAGAAAGTCCCATGATTCCAATCAATGAAAGAGATTCAATTCGTGTTACAACGCCAAATGCTGCAACACCTTCGTTACCATGCGACGAAATCATCCGAGTAAATATTGCATTAGAAAAAGGGACCAGAATATTCGTTAGTGCAACTGGAATTCCTATGGACAGAATAGGTTTCCAGGATGCGAAAAGCGTTTTCAAATGAGGAATTTCAAAACTTAACATTTTTTCACGTTTTACCAAAACCCAAAGGCTGAGAGAAAAAACGATCATAAACGATAATGCAGTTGCGATTGCAGCCCCTTTTATTTCTAACCGTGGAAAAGGACCAATTCCAAAAATCAGCAAAGGATCTAAGATAGCATTGACTCCAGCGGCAGCCATCATAATAAACATTGGAGTTTTAGTATCTCCGGTTGCACGAATTGCACTATTCCCTACCATGGGTATAACAATTAAGCCGACGCCTAAATACCAAATAAACATATAGTCATGAATCATCGGTATCGATAATTTATTTTCGCTATCCCTGAGCACAATGCGCTATGCCTGCTGTCTTCAAGAATTTAATAGATTGGGTTTCTCGCGAGAGAGCTCTGCGAAGTCTAATGTCTAGCTCAAACCAGCCCATATTATTACTTAGCGCCTCTCCAGGTCCAAATGGAGTGCGACAAAGGCAATATTGGCGCTGGAAAAGTGTCTTATCAAGTCCATGAAGTGCTGAATTTATACCAAAACAATAACTTAATCTATTTATAGGAGACTCTAACGACTAAAGGATAACTCATCATTATTGGTGATGATTATGATAAAGGATTACAATTATTTTCGCAGCCTGTTTTTGTATAAAATCCTTGCCAGAGATTAGCAACCAGCTAATTAAACTTTTGTCCACGCATTGTATGCACGGGTTTGAATAATGGGGTGATAAGTAATCAACCATTGTAACAAGACGTTACGCAGTTAAGGTGTTAGTGGAGTGTTAAACAACAGCCAGTATAGGAGAAAATTATGGCGATGATAAGATATATGGTGAATGACGTTTCTGAGTCCTGTGAATTTTATACTAAGTATTTCGGATTTGAGATTGAATCAAATTACGGAGCGATAGCGTTGCTCAACAAAGATGATTTAACGCTAGTCATCGCAGGTCCCAACTGTTCTGCAGGTCAACCATTGGCTGATGGAACTAAACCAGTACCAGGTGGTTGGAATCGCATTATATTTGAAATTAAAGATATTGATGCAAAGGTTGCAGAACTTGAAAGCATGGGCATGAAATTTAGGAATGAAATTATGCGCGGCGGCGGTCGAGCGCAGATTCTCTGCTTGGACCCTTCAGGAAATGTTATTGAACTACTGCAACGCTAAAAAAGGTAGTGAATTGAAGCGGATAAAATAAAATGTCTGCTTCAAACTTGCCATAAAAAATGATCAAGACACTATAAAGGGTTCAATTGTTGAGAGTGAAAGCCACGAGACAAGCACAAAAGGTTCTCTTGTTTACTTAGGCTGTGACGATGATCTTAGCGTTCCACTTGCACGAGTGGTTGAGGCTGGAGGTACAGTTTTACAAGAAAAGGCAGCCAAAGGTCATCATGGTTTCTATGCAATATTCAAAGATACTGGGGGCAATCATGTTGCTTTTCACAGCATGAAATAATAGTAATACCCCTCCCTGAACAAATTTTCAGGGAGGGAACTAATTTTGAAGTTTTAATAAACGTTGGAGAACGTAATGAGTATGACGGGCCTCGAGGCAGTGCAATTTGTTAAGAACATCGCAGACAAATATTCTTCATTTAAAATCGGTAAAACGGGTGACACCCTTGAAAATAGAAAGAAAGAACCGAACTATGATGACTATGCAGACTTAATAGAAGTTGGGACACATACACTAAAATCAAAGGTAGAAACTTGGGAACGTTCTTTGATTGAGCATTTCTTGCAGGATGAAGATTATAAAGACAAGTGCAACAATTTAAGAGGTGGCAGTGGTGGTAGAATGAGAGATTCTGGTACTTATCGACTTTATGTTGCAGTTAAATAAAGCACTCAAGTGATGTGAGTTTGGAGCCCGGTGACAAATGGCTCCTCTTTCTCAGCACAGAAAATGCAAAGATTGACTTAGGTGGCTGCGGACCGAGCACTCCTTTAAGCTATTTGGAATGGTCAGAAAAGGACTGGAAGAGTAGGATAATGGACTCTGACCAGACATTTGTGAAAGAAGACCGGTCGGTCTATGATATTCTCCCAAATAATCTATAAAGTAACGATGCTTGCGTCTCACAAGCTTTTTTCGAACAATTTCTCTATTTCGGATAACTCATCGATGAACAAACTACTAGTAAAAATCTTCATATTTGTGGCGTTAGTACATGCCGTGCAGGCGGAAGAGGTTGCTAGGGATGAGGTAACGAAGGTCAGTACCGCTACGTTTGAGTCTTTAGCTTTCTATCCAACTAAAAATGCACCCGCCAAAGTCGAGTCACTTAACCAAAGTAAGATACCGGCTGAAATTAGCGCAGTAGTCTCTCGAATCTTTGCACAATCCGGTCAGTTTTATTCAAAAGGAGAGTTATTGGCAGAATTAGATTGCCGCAAAACAGACTTTGCACTGTTGACCCAACAAGCAATCCAAAAGCAATTACAAAGTCAGCAAGCCTTTCTGGAGCGGGAAGTTGAACGGGGAAAAAAATTATTCAAGCGACATAATTTAGGCGAAGCAGAACTAGACCGACGCAATTCTGATTTGTTATCTATCCAGGCGCAGTTGGATGCTCAAGTGGCGTCAGTTGGCCTTGCGCTTTTTAATCAAGCGGCATGTAAAATAACCGCTCCATTTTCGGGTGTTGTGTTAAACCGAATAGCCAATGAAGGTGAAATGCTAGATAGAGGAGCGCCACTGCTTGAAATGGTGCAAACTAATCGTTTGGAGGTTTCCGCTAAAATAGCGTTAAGTGATACTGAGTCATTTGAAAATGCGAGTCATTATTATTTCAAAATTAACAACCAATCTTATCCTCTTAAACTTGGTCCTTTAGCGAAAGTCGTTGCTAATAATAGTTTGAGCCGAGAGGCTCGACTGGAATTTATCGAAGATTCTGCAATACCAGGGACCACGGGAAGACTGTTTTGGACTGCACCAGTCATCCATTTGCCAGCTCATTTACTACAAAAACGCCAAGGAAAATACGGGGTTTTTGTTGTTGAGTCTAATATTGCAAAATTTAAAGTTATTGTAAATGCGCAGGAAGGCAGGCCTTTTGCTGTAGCTATTGATTCCTGGAAAAGCAGTATCATCGTTGTTGACGGTAGACATGGGTTAAAGGATCAACAAAACATTGAAGGTGTATCGCTAAAGAACAATAAAATAATAACAAGTTCCGAGGTACAGCAATAATGTGGTTGCGTGGATTAATACAAAATCATGTTCTAACAAATTTGCTCTTTGTTTTAATATTATTCGTTGGAATGTCTGTTTATTTGGCGATGCCTCGTGAGCAAGATCCTTCGGTTAATTTTAACTGGGTGCAAGTGACTACTTTTTTGCCTGGCGCGGCAGCTAAAGATGTCGAGCAAAAAATAACCGATATTCTTGAAGAATCCATAGAGAAAGTTCAGGATATTAAATTTGTATCAAGTACTAGTCGCGAAAGTATTTCCAGCATATTGGTTCGTTTTAACGATATGGATGATAATCAATTCGACAAGCGGGTGGCAGATTTAAGACGAGAAATTAATAACGTTGAAGACCAGCTCCCAGATGAAGCGGAACGTCCTTCAATATTTGAAGTGACCACAGCAAATGCATTTCCAACAGCTACAGTGGTGGTTACCGGTCCTTCGGATGATGAGAATTTGCGCCGGCAAGCACGGATGTTAGACAAAGATTTGGCACGGATCAAAGGTGTTGATCGGGTTACCCCTACAGGTTTATTAGAACCGGAAATTCAAATCCAATTTGACATCGAAAAAATCCAATCTCAAGGCATATCGCCGGTTATGATTGCAGACTCAATTCGAAGTTTCTTTCAGGACGCCTCTGCCGGTTCCGCGCGAATCGCTCGAGATCAGTGGTTGGTTCGAGTACAAGGCACAACGGCCGATCCAGAAGATTTATCTCGGATACCCATTTTAACTCAGCGAGGTCAACAAGCCGAAATTCAACTCGGAGAAATCGCAAAAGTGGTGAGAGCTCGCTCCAAAGCAGAAAGAGTGGTTCGATATCAAGGAAATCCGGCGATTTTATTTTCAATAACCAAACAGGAAAACACTAATACTATTAGTTTAGTTGAAAAAATTAATGAATTTATAGAGGCAAGAAATATCAATGCGGAAAAAACGGGCGTTCAATTTATACTGGTCGATGATCAAACATTAATTACTCGAAAGGCATTAAAAGTGATGCAAACTAATGCATTGCTTGGATTAGTATTGGTGTTATTTGTTACCTGGATATTTTTAGGTTCACGGATTAGTTTGTTAGTTACCATCGGTATTCCATTTACGCTAGCGGGTACATTTATTGTTTTAGATCTACTAGGACACACACTTAATACTTCCGTTTTACTTGCGATTGTTATTGCACTTGGCATGTTGGTGGATGATGCGGTAGTCGTCGTTGAATCGATCTATCACAAATTAAGACGCGGCGAACGAGGCATCGAAGCAGTCTGGAACGGTTTGCAAGAAGTCATTTCTCCCGTTACGGCTTCCGTCTTGACAACCATGGCTGCCTTTTTACCTTTGATGTTGCTGCCAGGAATACTCGGTAAATTTATGTTAGTGATCCCCCTAGTGGTCACTTTGGCCCTGGCTATTAGTTTAATTGAAGCCTATTGGATGTTGCCAGGGCATATTATCGCCGCTAAAGTTAATTTTGAAAATCCTTCCTATATCGATAAGAAGCGTCGTAAACTTATCCACTTACTCCAGATACAGTATGGTCTCGCTTTAATTAAGGTGATGCGTTATCCCAAAAGAACCTTTGCCGCTCTAATCGGTTTGTTTGGTTTGGCAATTGGTTTGTTAGGGAGTGGCGCGATAAAAATAGATTTTTTTGCTGCAGATACTATGCGTATTTTTTATGTCAATGTTGAAATGCCAACCACCAGTTCTTTGCAAGATTCACTGCAAAAAACTTTGCAAGTCGAAACTCTTATAAAGAGCAAACTGCGTGAAAATGAAGCTCGTTCGGTCGTGAGTTATGCGGGGCAAATGTTTACTGAGTTAGCGCCCCTATTCGCACAAAATCTTGGTCAAGTATTAGTAAGCCTCAATCCTAAAGAAAATGATATGCGATCGGTGGAGGAAATTATTGAAGATATCCGAAGTGAATTGGTCAACGTGGTTGGACCGGTCAATCTCTCCTTTACCAAACTGGCCGGTGGTCCACCAACCAGTAAACCGATTAGTGTTAAAGTTCGCGGTGACGACTACCAGGAACTAAGAAAGGCAACCGATTACTTGAGTGAGTTTTTAAAAGCAGATAAAAACAAGCGATTTATCGATATTTCAGATGATGATAGTAAAGGACGTTTTGGTTTAACCCTCAAATTAAAATTAGGTGAAATTAATCGACTGGGAGTTTCTCCTAACGATGTCTTTAGAACGATTAAGATGCTTGTCGATGGCGAAATTGTAAGTCATGTACAAAGCGAAGGTGACAGGATTGCATTGAGGCTTAAGTCTTCAGCATCGGTGATTAATCAATTTGATAATATTGAATCTGTACTTAATTTATCATTGCCAACACCATCAGGCGTTAGCGTTCCCTTGAGCGCTTTAGTCAGTGCGAAAATAGAACAGGTCAAAGGTAATCTCCGCCACTATAATTTTAGAAGAACCATTACTTTGGAGTCGGACCTCGATAAAACCGAAATTGATACGGTAGCGGCCAACAATTTACTAATGGCTCATTGGGCCAAAAATGCAAAAGACTTCCCAAATGTCTCGTTAGATTTTTCTGGCGAATTAGACGATATTGAGGAAAGTATTGGCGCGATGGGGAGTTTATTTCTTTTTGGCGTTGGGTTAATGTACTTGATTTTAAGTACTCAATTTCAAAGTTATTTCCAACCCTTAATGATGTTATTTACCGTTCCTATGGCGTTTATAGGTGTCGTTCTAGGACTTGCAGTATCGGGCAATCCATTAAGTCTTTTTACTTTATATGGCATTGTTGCCTTGGCAGGCATTGCAGTTAACGCAGCCATCGTTTTAATTTCTAGAGCTAATACCAATTTAGACAAAGGGATGAGTTTAATGCATTCAACTTTTTACGCTGCTAGAAGACGAATGTTGCCTATTTTAATAACAACCTTAACCACTGTCGCCGGGTTATTTTCTCTTGCGGTAGGGCTTGGCGGCGACTCTTTAATATGGGGGCCGGTGGCTACTGCGATTGTATGGGGTTTAATTTTTTCTTCATTTTTGACTTTGTTTATCGTTCCGGTGCTGTATGAAACTTTTATGCAGCGATCTAAACGTCGCCAGCGATATCATTAAATA
>CAZOBX010000007.1:0-1608 GCA_964578045.1 uncultured Kangiella sp.
TCATATTACTTTTTTCCAAAGCGTTGTGCGATCCCGAAGCAATCGAATTAATCCGGCTGAAAATATTCTCTTCACTAAAATCAAGTAAAGACTCATACATCCGCGCCTTACTCGGGAAATGGCGGTATAAAGCCGCTTCTGACACACCAACCTGTTTGGCTAAACGGGCTGTTGTGATACGCTCGGATAATTCTTTTTCCAACATATAGGCCAGATTTTGCAAGATATCCTGTTTTCTGTTTTTCTTTTTTTCGGTCATTGATGAAACCCCTAAAAATCCAGATCTAAGCTATTATCAATCATTAGCATTTGTTGCTTAAATAATTGCTTCATCTTTTCAATAATTTGCTCGCTTTCGCCTTCAAAACGGAGCACTAGATTTGGTGTTGTATTTGACGCTCTCACCAGCCCCCAACCATCCGGAAATTCAACTCGAACACCATCGATATCGATTAGTTTTCCGTTACCAAAAATACCCTGACTAATGAGCCGTTCTACGAATTGATGTTTTTTATCATCTGCTATCGCTACATTAATTTCTGGAGTAGTGATACTGTTGGGCAAAGACGCAAACACATCCGCTGATTTTCGCGTATCAGCTGATAATATTTCAAGTAACCGAGCTGCAGTATAAAGCGCGTCGTCAAAACCAAACCAACGTTCTTTAAAGAAAATATGCCCACTACATTCGCCCGCTAACAAAGCTCCGGTTTCACGCATTTTAGCTTTTATCAAAGAGTGTCCAGTTTTCCACATGATTGGATGTCCACCATTAGTGGAAATAATTTTGGCCAAATGCTTGGAGCACTTTACATCATAAATAATATCTGCACCGGGGTTTCGAGAAAGTACGTCTATCGAATAGAGCATCATTTGGCGATCCGGCCAAATGATATTGCCATCAGAATCGATTACACCGAGACGATCGCCATCGCCATCAAATGCCAGCCCTATATCGGCCTTTTCGGATTTAACTAAATCGATTAATTCTTTTAGGTTTTCAGGTTTACTCGGATCGGGGTGATGATTGGGAAAATTGCCATCTACTTTACAATACAACCCAATCACTTCGCAGCCGAGCGCTTGTAATAGTTGTGGCGCCACTTTACCGGCGACTCCGTTTCCACAATCAACTGCAACTTTGAGCGGCTGAGTCAAAGCAACATCGCTGGTTACCTGACTGATATAATCTTGCATAATGGAAGTGGTTTCTTTGCTGCCCTGCCCTTTCACCATGTTGCCGGTGTCGATGCGTTTTTTTAATGCCAAGATTTCATCACCGGATAACGTGTGTCCACCTATCACGATTTTCAAACCATTATAATCTTTGGGATTATGGCTACCGGTTAATACCACACCGCTGCTTGAATCTAAGTAGTGGGTTGCAAAATAAAGTAGTGGAGTTGGTACTTCACCGATGTCGATAACATCCCGACCACTTTCGACCAATCCGTCAATCAAAGCTGCTACCAAGGATGGCCCCGATAAACGTCCATCACGGGCAACCACTATTCGTTGTTCGCCACGTTCGAATGCTTCACTGCCGATAGCCCGGCCAATTTCCTTGACGATACTGGCGCTGAGGGTATCCCCCACAATGCCGCGTAT
>CAZOBX010000007.1:1618-25707 GCA_964578045.1 uncultured Kangiella sp.
CCCGAGGAGCTATCGGAGTCGATTTTAAAATCGACTCCGATAGCTCCTCGGGTTTGTTCGATTTTTTGCCTGCGACCACTTCCAGAGCCGAAGATTTATGCTCTAATGCCGCAATCAATGACCCTGGTCGCTCATCTTCAATAGCTTTAGTCTTAGCCTCAGTTGATTTAACTGACTCATTAGTCCCAGACTTTACACCTAAGGCAAAGCCTTCTCTGGATAACGTTTGTGACATATCTGTAAATATTTGTAACTCAAAATTAAGCATTGCTAACGGTTGGCTGGTTTTCGAATTATCGATAAGCCAGCGTAAAAATCCAGAAGCGTCGCTTCGCACTTTAGTTTGCAAATTCTTTAAACCCAAAAAGCCGCCAACGGCGACAAACGCCAGCACTAAAATTAAACCACCAAAAAAGATCATCAATTCAAATTCCGAAGAAAAATTCTCAGGCATCGCCGGCCAAAATGCAATCCGCCATTGGGTCGAGGGTAGTCTGGCGACCCCGAGCGGTTCCCCGACTTTATAAACTTTGTCACCGATACTGGTAATGGTTAAATTTTGATTGGCAAAACTCTGCAAAAATTCATAGTAACCAGGCACCAATCGGTCTTTATGAAGTGCCTTATCAAAAATATCAAAGCTAACCCCGATTAAGGCGATTTTATCGGTATTGCTGATTCTCAACAATACCGCGATATGCTGATCTTTGGCCCCTGCATTAATCGCTTCATGCATGACCTCATTTTTGCTCTGTAGATTTCTCATTAACTGCAACGTCACGTTGGTAATTGAGGGCACCGAATTGGGATCAATTTCATGGGTAGAGGCGTCTAGAATTCTGACACCATCAACCAAAGGAAGCCTGTTTTTTAATCTATTTTCGATGGTCGATAATTGTCCTGGAGAAGCCCGCCTTATTTCCTCAACAAGAGTGGGATCACTTAACACGGTTCTGGTTGATTCACCAATAGAATCTAACCGGCCAAGCACCAATTCCATATAAGAGGTCATAGTGACATTAACAAATATCGAGTTACGATCTTTCGCTGGTTGGACAACAACTAAATAGTACTGCACAATCGCAACAAAAATGATAGTTAATACGCATAAAACTAAATACGGCAGTGAATAGGATAATAACGTCTTAGTTTCTAATTTAGGGACTTTAACTTTGGACTCTTTTTTGACTTCGATTTTCACTAATGTTCTCCGTACTAATATTTGCTGAGGCTGCAAAAATCAACTGAACTTTTATATATCACCACGGTTGCATGAAAAAGCTCAACAGTCATTGAAGCCGTCGAAATATTTTGTTATTAAAACTACTCAAAAAATAGTTATTTTTTATTATTCAGGAAAAATATACAATCAAGCTTGCTTAGCAGATGGTTTATAAGTGCTTACCAATTTCAATCAAAATTTTAACCGCTATATCCATTTTACTCGCCGCTGGTAATTGAGTTTCTTGATTATTTTTGCCCAATAACAGAATCTCGTTATTGGCGCTATTAAAACCCATTCCCTTCTGACTGATATCGTTGGCACAAATCAGATCCAGTTTCTTATTGATCAGTTTTTTCCTGGCAAACTCCTTTAAGTTTTGGCTTTCTGCTGCAAAGCCGACAACCAAAGGTCGATTCTTTTGCTCAGCAACCCATGCCAAAATATCAGGATTTCTTTTTAAAGAAATTTGCATTTCTTCATCATTCTTTTTTATTTTTTGCTCGGCAACTACCACAGGTGCATAGTCTGCGACAGCAGCACAACCGATAAACACGTCACAACCATTGATTTGTTGCTTTACCGCGTGCAACATTTCCGCGGCGCTCACCACCGATATAATTGACACACCATAAGGCACTTCGAGACTAACGGGTCCGGAAACCAGTGTCACATTCGCGCCGGCAGCTTGGGCAACTTCAGCCAGTGCATAACCCATTTTACCTGAGCTGTGATTAGAGATAAATCGAACCGGATCTATCGCTTCAAGGGTGGGCCCTGCGGTGATTAAAAATTGCTTACCTGCTAAGGTTTTTACCGTTCTTTTTGGCAACTCTTCAATCGAAGAAGCATTAGTTTCATTCGCCAGTTGTAAAACCGACTCGACAATTAGCAAAGGTTCTGACATTCTGCCGAACCCTACATCACCGCAGGCCTGATCACCTTGTTCCGGACCGATAAATTGAACGCTTCGCCTTTTTAACCTTTCTACATTAGCGATTATAGCTTCGTTGGCCCACATTTGCTGATTCATTGCAGGGGCTATTAGCAATTTTGCATTGCTTGCCAATATCAATGTCGATAACAGATCATCGGCTAATCCGAGCGCTATTTTTGACAGGCTATTTGCTGTGGCTGGTGCAATCAAGATAATATCCGCCCACTTGGCAAGTTCAATATGACCCATCGCCGCTTCGGCGTGACAATCGAACAACTGATGATGTACCGGATTACCCGATACAGCTTGCATGGTCATCGGAGTAATAAAATGTTTAGCCGATTCGGTCATTACCACACGAACATCAAATGAACGCTCTTTAAGTCTACGCACCAGATCGGCTGACTTATAAGCAGCTATCCCGCCAGTCACACCGAGTAGAATGTTAGTCGAAGAGGGTTTATTTTGCGTTTTTGACAAACCAATGGTCCAAATTTTTTTGTTTAATTATTATAAGAGCATTCTGATTAGGTCAAAAAGCCTAGTATTCATAGGTGTTACAGACGAACTAATTGCTTACTTACTCATATAATAGCAAACATAATCGCTCATTTCTCACTCTTTTTATAGTTAATCTCCTACAGACCTGATATTCAATGTCGTTTATGCTGGCCTGGGTGATGTGGAATAGAACTCGCCACTATCTAGCCTAATAAACTGGTCAGCGTTCCCCCTCTGTTATGAGGGATAGTTAGCTAGAGCAAATCTCTTGCAATTAAGCGCATTAGCCAAAACAACTTGAATTTCAAACAAGGAAAAACAACAAAAGGAATTGTTATGTCATCTCTGTTTAGCTGGCCGGAAGGCGACCGGCCAAGAGAAAAACTTCTCAATAAAGGGGCAACTAGCCTGTCTGATGCAGAATTGTTAGCCATTTTTTTACGCACCGGCACCAACGGCAAAAACGTCATTGATCTGTCCAGAGAGATTATTCAGCATTTCGGCAACTTGAAAAAACTGTTTGCCGCCACGGAAAAAGAATTCTGTCAGATAAAAGGTTTGGGGCGAGCTAAATATGTTCAGTTACAAGCCTGTTTGGAAATGAGCCAACGACACATTGAAGAGCAAATCACCCGCCAGGATGCAATGCAAAATCCATCACAGGTGAAAAAATATGTACAATCACGCTTAATGGCAAAACCAAATGAAGTATTTGCGGTGATGTTTTTAGATAATCAACATCATGTACTGGCGTTTGAAGAATTATTTTTCGGTACGATCAACGCCTCTTCGGTCCATCCCCGCGTCGTGATACAGCGGTGTTTAGCCCACAATGCTGCCGCGGTGATCATCACCCATAATCATCCTTCTGGCGTCGCCGAACCCAGTCTATCAGATATTGATATTACCAAGACGTTAAAAACCGCGCTTAGCTTAATTGATGTCAGACTCTTGGACCATTTGGTGGTTGCTTCACATCAAGTCACTTCAATGGCTGAGCGAGGACAAATATAACACCTAAACCCCCGCAATTAAGCGCACAATGATAGCTATATTACATTCAATAGCGAAAAACAAAGACAAAGCGGCTTATTTAACTGATTTTGTTGTATTGTTAGCCAGTTTTTGGTATAAAGTGCGCCCTTTCCGCGGCAGGAAGGATAAACAGACTTTTTTGGTCTAAATTGCCGCCTTGATGTTTATCGTCAAAAACAGAATTTTTAAGTATTGTATTAGATTTAAAGAGGCTATAGTCATGTCAAAAGTATGTCAAGTTACTGGCAAGAGACCGGTAAGTGGAAACAATGTATCACATGCAAAAAACCGCACACGTCGTCGTTTTTTGCCGAATCTTCACACTCATCGTTTTTGGGTTGAAAGTGAAAACCGTTTTGTAAAACTGAAAGTTTCTGCAAAAGGTATGCGTATCATCGATAAGAAAGGCATCGATGTAGTATTAGCCGAAGTTCGTCATAACGGCTTCAAGGTATAGGAGATTAGGACATGAGAGACAAAATTAAACTAGTTTCATCTGCGGGTACTGGTCACTTTTACACCACAGATAAAAACAAAAGAAGCACCCCAACTAAATTGGAATTCAAAAAATACGATCCAGTGGTCCGTAAACACGTAATGTACAAAGAAGCAAAAATTAAATAATTGCTTTTTAGTCCTGGACCTTTTAGGTCTAAGACAACCACTACAAGTAGCCTCTAAGAACTCGGTTTTACCGGGTTTTTTATTGTCTGTAAATCGGTTAATTAATCTAGATTTATGCAACCAGGGTGTAACAGACGATATCTTGAGGCGAGCTGATTGGCTTCGCCAATTGCTATTTTGTGTCCCTGAAAATAGCAGTAGCCATCAGTTAACAGCGAATAACTGCTAGTCTGGCCAGTCTGGCTAAGTCTTTCCAGGACCGTTTTTGCAACACTTTCCACATTTACTCCAAAACGAGGCTGATCATCGCCTTGTGAGTAGGATATCTTAGAAATAGCGACTCTGGACAAAATCGAGGAATACTTTTGGTATTCCCGCCCATAAAGGCCACTACAGCGTACAATATGAAATGAATTAGATAATAGCTTTATATGATTTTCGGCCATCAGCAAGCTTTTTGCGCGCTCTGATCGAGCGATTGTTGGCGTGTCCACGCTCACCATACCCCGTGGAATACCATCGTAAACACGAGTCGAAGAAACGAAAATCAGTTGATTAATTTTTAGTTCCCCTCGATCCTTTTGTCCAAGCAACCCCTTGAGTAGTTGATGCCACTGCCAGGCTTGTTTTTGACCCGGTGAAATGCAAATAACTAATCGATTAATCACACCGGTTAACGGATAGCCCTTAAGATCAATCAGGCCAGTACCAGCGTTAATCCTAGCATATTGAATTTCATCAATTTGGCCAGGCGAATGCTTTACCTGTTGCGTGATCAAGCCACCCAACCGACCTTTACCAACTTGCAGGTAGTTTATATCATAACTTTGGTTTAGCGCTGACATTGAGGGCAATAAACGCTCGTTCTTTGACCGATAGTAATCTGTTTAAGCTTAGCCTGGCACTTCACGCATCGCTCATTTGCTCGGCCATAAACGTTTAAGGATTGTTGAAAATAGCCTGGTTTACCATCAGCACCAGTAAAATCTTTTAGACTGCTACCACCAGCTTTGATCGCTTGGTCTAGAACCTGTTTGATGGTTTGCACTAATGTCTCTATCCTCGCTAACGAGATTTTTCCGGCCGCACGTTTGGGATGGATACCACACAAAAAAAGTGATTCCTGTGCATAGATATTACCAACCCCGACCACAACATGATTGTCCATTATAAAGGACTTGATGGCAGTGTTTCGCCCTACAGCTTTGTGGTGCAAGTAACTGGCGCTAAATTCATCTTCTAATGGCTCCACTCCCAGTTTAGCTAACAAGGAATGCTGTTCTCCTTGCTGATTAAGAATGATGCTGCCAAATCGTCTTGGGTCATTAAAACGAATGGTCTTTCCATTAGACAGGCAGATATCGACGTGATCGTGTTTCTTGAGTGGTAACTGCTCGATAATCCGTAAACTGCCAGACATACCTAGATGAATCATCAGACTGCCAATATTGGTATCCAGTAAAAGATACTTTGCCCGACGATGAATACTGGTAATCTTCTGTCCTGCGAGTTTTTCATCCAATAGTTTATCAACCGGCCACCGAAGTTTGGCTTGCCGGATTATAATCTGCTTAATCGTCTGTCCTTCGGCAAATGGAGCTATCCCTCTGCAAGTGGTTTCTACTTCCGGAAGTTCGGGCATTAGCTTTGTCCGTCCGAGAGAGGGTTATCCGATGGTCGATTTTCTGACCCCGTAGGTTGACTCACCCATACGGGTATCAACTGGCTAAGCGACAAGTCTTTGAAGACGACTTGCTGCCCGGTCGAAACAAAAGTGATATATATGATTGGTTTGCGACTAGTGTTGCCGTCTAATACAGATTCAATCTCGACTTTAGCGACCAATGGGTTGGTGGTTTCAGCAAAATATAACAATACGGTAGCCACTGGGTTGTAGTCTGTTGCTTCATCAAGATATAACCGGCTAGTCGGAATGGCCAATATTTGTTGCCATCGATTTACCAACTGTTCAATTTCCTTTGCCGATAATGAATTCATCGGGGCAACCGACCATTTTGAAATTGGCTGCAAACTTTGTCTAGGTTGATCGAGAGTCATTCGCAGGGTACCAAAGTCGATCCGATTGAGCTGTAATAACTGCTGGTTAATTAGTTGGCTACTAATAATTTTTGCGCCGCTCTCACGATCATCGAACTCATCCACAGCCCTGTTCATAAATCGACCGAGTAACATAAATGCCAGGATGAGACCAGATATCACCATAATCACAATGTTTAACCATTGACTTTGGGTAATCCCTTTACTCATGGAGCTGCCTGCCTCTAGCTTTTGAAGAAGCCTGGTATTTATACAGCCTTTTAATTTTTAACATTCTTAATATTATGAATAATAGCAATAACAAAGGGAGCACCGTTGAAAACAACCAACTCATGATGAAATGTGCCAGCGGACTCACTCGAATAAAACTATCGCGGTTTTCGACTTGTAGCTTTTCAAAATTCTGAGAGGATAACCAACTAATCAAATTTAGAGAAAACTGCTGATTAGCATAATTATTGATCGCTGAATCCGATAAGAAACTACTATCACCAATCACAATTATTCGCTGGCCGTTATTCCTGTTTTTAATACTATACGCCAAGTCAAACAATTGACGTAGCTCGCCTTTGTCAGGGTCAAATGCCAGTTCGACTTCTTCACTATTAAACTCGGTCCAGACTCCTTTATGGGTTCGTATAATTACTTGATATTGATTGTTGATTTTTTGTCGTTGCGGATCAATTTGTAATCCTTGACTCCAGGGAAACGCGATCAAACTATTAATCCCAGCGTTTACCGGGTGATCGTTGAACTGATTCACAATCATAATCGCAGGATGCGGTGTGCCACTTTGATATCCTTGCCAATCGATTAAGGTTCCAGGCACCGTTTTTATGGCTAAGAAATTTTTCAGCTCATCGGGCAGCACATCACCCACTTCGCGCAATAGCAATAAGTTCCCTCCTCGATTGAGATAAACCATTAATTCATCCAACTCACCAACCAACCATTGTTTTTTACTATCGGCAATTACTAACACTTTAGTATTTTCACCGATAATTGGTTGGTTTCTTAGATTTTGCATCGCTACCGGCCAGCCTAACTGCTTTAATAATTGAAAAAACAGTTTAATATCTCGGCCGGACTTGCCAAAGGGTGACGCTTCATCATGACCTTCAATAAAAGTGATCCACTGATTAGTTCGGGTAGACAGTTGAACTATCATTTGTGAAAACGCCTCTTTTGCACTTCGATCAAACGGATATCGGAGACTCTGTTGCTGCTTACCTATTTGCACAGTGACAAACTGATCGACTAGTGAAGAGTGACTGGGCAATGATTGTCTACTTTTAAAAATCAAACTGGAGCCCGGATTGTACTGATGAATGACTTCAAATGCCTGGCGGATTTCATCGTAATTTTCCTCATCGTCGATCACTGCAGTGATGACAACAGGTACTTTTATCAAGGCTATTTTCTCGGCGAAATCTTTGCTTAAGGAGTTTAGTTTTTCCCGGCTGACATCCCACTTTTTATTAATACTTGAGCCTTCAAAAAAGGTCGTTTGAGAAAAATAATTCTGCGATAGCCAATTGCCAAATAAGGCCAATACGGAAACACATAACAACATGGCTCCCGACCATTTACTCAATAGCCGCAAGCGCTGCACCGTTATTAAAAGTATCGAATAAAAAAACAATGCCCATAAAACTAAACGGATAATTTCATTGGGTAAAATTAATCCGTCTCTTAAATGGATAAAGAGATCCAGATATATTGCCAGAGGTTTGGTTAATATCTGATTTCTAAAATATTCGTCTACGCCGAAAATCAGCAGAATAATACTAAAACTAAAAACTAATGCGGTTAACGTTTTTCGAAGAGGAAATGTCACAGATAAGATTAACAAACTGAAAAGAAAACAACCGACCAGTAGGGCCAAACTCGTACTAACAATTAACCAACCATCGATATCGCTTATCTGCAAATAGCTAGCGCCTATCAAACAAAAATAGCCTAGCGGTATGAGGCTAAAAACCCCCAGCACCGCAAAACAAATCCAAATAAGCGCACCATTTGAAAAGGTCGAATGTTGCATTAAACCTTGTTGGCCTCTATCGTTAAAGTAAGGAGTTAATTGTGAGGCAGCCATACTGATCAAGAATAACTGTGCCAGTAAGACTAATCCGGAAAGTGGCTTGATGGTTTCATTAAATAATGAGAGCTGGCTAATATTTTGAGCCTGTAGATATAAAAAATTTTGATAACTTAATGTCGAGAAAATACCGATGGTAATAATGACAAGCAAAATCGATATTTGCAGACTCTTTCTTTTTAGCAAATTAGAAACTATCTGAAAAATAATAGTCCTCATTAGTATTCGCCTTCTACTTGTTTGGCTGTAGCGAGATTTGCAGGCTGATCAAAGTTAATTTCACCACTGGCGAGCAATCGAAACAACGGCATAACCGCTTGTTCTTCAGCTAAACAGAATTCGATTGATAGTTTTGCTTGTAGCAGGCGGGCTTTTAGTTGCTCAAGCGGTTCTAGTTGTGAGCTATTAATTTGATAGACATGCTCGCCGATCCGATTCATGGATAAATCAAGTTCAGACGCAAACTCACATAAATTTGTTCTGCCTTGTTTGCTAACTAACAAATAATCAGATTGTTGTTGAAATTGTGTTCTTTGTATTTGGAAGCGATAGGCAATTTTAGCTTGGTGAAACAGGATGATTTCATCCGCCATCTCTAAAGCATGACTGACATTGTGAGTCGAAAAAATACAGAGTTGTATGTCATTTAAATTTTTAATATTCTGATTAAATCGATCTTGTTCGAGCGGATCGAGACTCTGGCACGGCTCATCAAAAAAAAGCCAGTCAGGATCGGCGATAAATACTTGTGCGATCGCCAGTTTTTGCAAATTTCCTTTTGATAGAGCCGTCATTGGCTGTTCAAGTAGATCTTCAATGACCCACTGAGTGCTAATGACTTCGATTTGTTTTTTTATTATTTTGCTGGATAGCCCTTTAAAACTTCCGCAAAGTCTCAGGTAATCTTTGCCTGTCATTTCGCTGATGGCTAACATAGTATCCGATTGATAGCCGAGCGATTTCTTAAACAATAAGTTTTGGGGGGTAATATCGGAAGTATTACTCTGATTATCGACTTTATAGTTGATCTGGCCGCTATCCGGTTTAGATTCACCGACTAACAAGCGTATAAAAGATGATTTACCAGCGCCATTAAGCCCTAATAAAGCAATCTTTTTGCCTTTTGAAATACTTAAATTCAGCTGGCTGATCGCAGCATTTTCACCCAGTGACTTATCCAGATGTTTTATTTCCAGGCAACAATGTTTCATTGGATTAGATATTTTCCTACCACCAAGTCTAATTGAGACTATAGGGTTCTAGTTCTGAGGAAACCACATAATTTCCTTGTAATATAACCCGACCAATATACCGGCTTTCACCGGTTGAAGTGAATTCAAATCGGTATTCGCGGATCATTTTCCAGCGGCTAGCGTTATTTTTTCTAAAACCAATACGATGTAATACAACGCTATGATCTAAAAATTGAACACCCGCTTCATTACAACGCTTAACACTGGCTCTAAGTGCAAGCTGCTTGATTTTTTGCGAATACGACCAATACCAGGCAATAAAACCAAGCGCTAATAGTGTTATCACTTTTGACACTGATGTCCTCCTCTTTCAATCTCTGCATCGCCACAGCAATATGTGATCAAACCATCATTTTTGACAGGGTCACATAAAAAAGGCGGCTAATAAGCCGCCTTTTGGTATAACGTTATACAATTACTTCTGTACGACTACTTCTTTTTCATTTTGGTCACAGTGACTTGTGCGACACCAGCCTTTTTAACTGAATTAACCACGCTAACAACAATTCCAGTACGAGCTGATTCAGAAGTCATAACGATGACCGCTGCTTTTGGTTTTTTTGACAATGCAGCTGAAACTCTCGCCTCAACTTGAGCCACATCAATCAAACTAGGTCCGATTGTTACATCGCCAGTATCGCTAATTCGAACCACAATAGGTGAAGTCGGATTAGGTGGCATTTCCGCTTGATTATCCTGTGGCCGAAGAATCTCGATACCACTTTCTTTTATGAACGAAGTCGTTACGATAAAAAATATCAGCATAATAAATACGATATCCAGCATTGGAGTCATATCAACTTCAGTTTCATCTTCCATTACGCGTCTATGTTTTCTGCTCATTTTCTGTCCTGTTATTTTTCTGTTTCCGGCTCATTATCCTATGATTTCTGCCCTTTCGGGGCAAATATCTGGGTTTAATCTGACCTTAACTTTTCATTATAATGGTATTCTGACGTACTATAACCATAGCTTATGGATAAGTCCAGATCTGAATAGTTGAATCCGATTGTCTAAATCTATCCCTCAAATGTCTGCCCGGTCAGTTTTTCATACTTAAGGATCAGCACGCCTTGCGATTCAACATTGTTTTCATCCATCGGAATACAATCCACCGGACAAACAAGTTGGCATTGGGGCTCATCGTAATGTCCAACACACTCGGTACACTTATCTCTATCGATTTCGTAGATTTCTTCACCTTGATAGATTGCCTCGTTTGGACATTCCGGCTCGCAAACGTCACAATTGATACATTCATCGGTGATTATTAAAGACACGCTATGATTACTCTAAGGGGCTTAACTTATGCGTTATTGTACATGATACACGGTCTTGGAAATACACAAATTTGTATTCCCCTGACGCTTAATTAGAGTTAGTACTCCGACGAAGGGATTACTAGTTTAACAGAGTTGCTTCATATCCAGCATAAATCCTCTTAATTGTTTACCAATGGTCTCTACCGGGTGGCTTCTTATCGCCTCATTGACCGCAATTAATTGCCGGTTTTCGACTTGATTTCCTGCAGCATGGGAACCCCCTCCAAGGTCTGCTTTGGAGAGCTTGGCAACATAGTTTTCTAATAATGGGACAGCGGCGTGTGTAAATAAGTAATTGCCATATTCTGCTGTATCGGAGATCACCACATTCATTTCGTAAAGCTTATTTCTGGCAATACAGTTAGCAATTAACGGGGTTTCATGTAACGACTCATAATAGGCTGATTCCTCAATAATGCCGGCCGATACCATAGTCTCAAAAGCTAATTCGACACCGGCCTTAATCATGGCGACTAGAAATACACCGCGATCATAATATTCCTGTTCGGTGATTTCGGTGTTGCAATCAACCGCTAATTCGAAAGAGGTTTCGGCGGTCTGGCTACGCCACTTAAGTAAGTTAGCGTCATTATTAGCCCAATCCTGCATCATAGTTTTTGAAAATTCACCTTCGATGATGTCATCCATATGTTTTTCAAATAACGGGCGCAATATAGTTTTAAGCTGTTCCGACATCTCAAATGCTCTAACTTTTGCAGGATTCGATAGTCGGTCCAACATGTTGGTGATCCCGCCGTGCTTTAACCCTTCTGTGACAGTCTCCCAACCGTATTGGATCAATTTTCTCGCATAAGCAGCATCCATTCCTTGGGCAACTAACTGCTGATGACCTAATATAGCTCCGGTCTGCAACATGCCACACAAAATCGTTTGCTCGCCCATCAGATCCGATTTTACCTCTGCTACAAAAGAAGACTCTAAGACACCCGCTTTATCACCCCCAGTGGCCGAAGCGTAGGCCTTGGCGATTTTGAGGCCATCACCTTTCGGATCATTTTCTGGATGAACCGCAATCAAAGTAGGAACCCCAAAACCACGCAAATATTCTTGACGTACTTCGGTACCGGGGCATTTAGGCGCAACCATAATGACCGTGATATCTGGGCGAATTTGCATCCCTTCTTCAACAATATTAAAACCGTGCGAATAGGATAAGGTGGCGCCCTGTTTCATAAGCGGCATTACTGAGTTAATCACCCCTGTGTGTTGCTTATCGGGGGTCAGGTTTAAAACCAGATCGGCCTCGGGGATCACATCTTCAATCGTACCAACCTTAAAATCATTTTCACTGGCCCATTTAAAGGATTGGCGCTGTTCCTCAATCGCGTTGGCCCTTAGCGCATAGCTAATATTCAGCCCTGAATCGCGCATATTTAAGCCTTGATTGAGTCCCTGTGCACCACACCCAACAATCACGATATTCCAGTCTTTGATAAAGTTGCATTCGTCCGAAAACTCGTTTCGTTTCATAAATCGGCATTTACCCAATTGGGTGAGTTGTTCTCTTAAAGGCAAGCTATTGAAGTAATTGGCCACGTTATTCTCCAGTGTGTAGTTCAATGTTGTTAGGCGATTGCATTAATACGGATAATAGACTTAGATATGCGTTGCGTATAATGATATATTAACAATATCATATTGCATTTTACGCAACACAATACCGGGAAGCTCACATTGGATACCAAATCATTGCAGATTTTCCAGCATTTAGCCCGAAGTTTGCATTTTGGTAAGACAGCAAATGCGTATCATATGAGTCCATCGACTCTGAGCCGATTAATCCAGCGCATGGAGCAACAAATGAGTTGTCAGCTATTGCTTAGAGATAATCGTAGTGTCCAACTAACCGATAATGGCGATAAATTACTGGACTACGCCGATCAGCAGCTGGAACAATGGCAATTTTTAACTAATAATATTGCCCAACAGAAAGATCACTTAACCGGAAAACTGCATATTTTCTGTTCCGTCACCGCCGCTTACAGTCACCTACCGCCCTTACTGGATCGATTTCGGCAAAAGCATCCGTCGGTAGAAATCATCCTGACAACCGGCGACCCTGCCGATGCTATCTCTTATATCCAGGATAATTCAGTGAATATTGCTATCGCCGCCAAACCAGAACAGCTATCGACTAGTCTTCATTTTTCCACCATTGCAAAAGTACCGCTTGCGGTGATTGCCCCGGCGCTTTCCACAAAAATACGCCAGCAACTCCGTCAGACCACCATTAACTGGGCAGAAATACCGATTATATTGCCTGAACATGGGCCCGCCCGAAAGCGATTCGATTGCTGGTTTAGCTTGAAACAACAAGGGAAACCCTACATTTATGCAACCGTGTCAGGTCATGAAGCATTGGTTAGTATGGTCGCTTTGGGCTGCGGTGTTGGGATCTCCCCTAAGGTAGTCGTCGAAAATAGTCCGGTAAAAAACCGAGTCGAATATCTTGCCGATGTCGGAGAAATCGAACCGTTTGAACTCGGAATATGTTGTCAAAAACAACAAATCAACCAACCCGTTATACAAGCGTTTTTTGATGCCATCGGATAGGTCGTTATGCCAACCGGCTCTCTCGCTCTCGCTAGCTTCCTTGCTTTCATGAAGGAGAGCCTTGGCTATATAACCTTAAGTTCTAGCATTTAACCTGATTCTGAACCAAACTCATTGATAGTGCGTTAAATCCTATGATACTAATAGATCAAGCAAGGCGCGAAAGACCGCAGGCAAGGCTTACATGAACTTAGTTCGACAACGGCTTTATTTGCAGCAATATTATTTGGAAACAGAAATTCAAAAATGAAAAATTTATCTCTAGTGATTATTAACATTCTCGTCGTGGTGATTATTATATCGCCCCGAGGGATGATGTTGCGCTAAAGAAAATCAGGCAAAAACAAAACCCTCGCTCTGAAAAGAACGGGGGTTTTTTTATGTCCAGGGATGGACTGTATGCCTTAAGGAGGCATGGAAAGCTTGCCCCATGAGCACAGCGAGTGCAGTGGGTATGCCGGTAAGGCCATGTCCACCGGTCGCAGCGATGAACAGCAAAATCTCCCCTTCGCAAAGGGGGAAACAGAAATTTAAAACTGGAAAAATAAATAAAACTAAACCACATGAACAAAACACAAAAACAAACTGGCGCTTCGCAAACACTCAGTATTTTGCAACAATTCGGTGTCACGGATATTTTTGGTTATCCCGGCGGCGCAATCATGCCCATGTATGATGCGATTTACCAAAGCGATATCAAACACTATTTATGCCGGCATGAACAAGGCGCCGCATTTGCTGCCGTCGGATATGCCCGAGCGTCGGGCAAAGTGGGCGTTTGTATAGCAACTTCCGGGCCCGGCGCAACTAACCTGATCACAGGACTAGCCGATGCGATGTCAGATTCAATTCCGATTGTCGCGATCACCGGTCAGGTTGCCACCCGAGCAATGGGATCCGACGCCTTTCAGGAAGTTGACATTCTGGGTCTCAGTTTTGCGTGTACTAAACATTCCTTTCAAATAAAACAGCTCAGTGACTTAGCTAAATGCTTGGAGATGGCCTTTAAGATTGCCACCAGCGGTCGACCCGGTCCGGTTCTTATCGATATTCCCAAAGACATACAAAATGCGGAAATAGGAAGTTCTCTAGAGCTAATTAGTGAACTTCCGGCTTTAGAGGAAACTTTTGACGTCGAATCTAATACCCGCGAGTCAGAAAAAAACGCTTTAGATTTCAAACAAGCTGTCAATTTATTAGACCAAGCTGAGCAACCACTTTTATATATCGGGGGCGGTGTTGGCATGGCTGATTCGGTAACTGAACTTCGCAACTTGATGAAAATGCTTGAATTGCCAAGCGTTACCACCTTGAAAGGTCTGGGTGCGGTTGCTCCACAAGACAAACTTTATCTCGGCATGTTAGGCATGCACGGTTCAAAGGCGGCGAACTTGGCGATCCAACAGTGTGATTTAATGCTGGTTATTGGCGCAAGATTTGACGACAGGGCGACTGGAAAACTGGATGAATTTGCATCCAATGCCAAAGTGATCCATCTCGATATCGATCCAGCAGAAATTAATAAACGGCGTAAAGCTGATGTCGCCCTTTTGGGCAATCTTGAATTCACTCTGCCTCAACTTATCGCCGCATTAGAATCAAAAGAGTCACCGCTAAATGACGACAAATTAGCTCGCTGGCGATCAACATGCCAGCAATTACAAAATCAAGCCAGGCCTTATGACGAATATCAGGGCAAAGGGATTTTCGCGCCGGCCATGTTATCGGAATTAAGCGAGCGCCTTAATCATAAAAGACAAACTAACAAGATCAAATTACACGTCACCACCGATGTGGGTCAACACCAAATGTGGGCTGCTCAACATATGAAGTTTGCTCAACCCACTGAGTTTATTTCCAGTAGCGGTTTGGGCACCATGGGATTCGGTATTCCAGCGGCCGTTGGTGCTCAAATCAGTGACCCGCAAGCACAAGTAGTCGCTATTTCGGGTGACGGTTCTTTTATGATGAACCTGCAGGAACTCGGCACCATAAAACGATATCAGTTAGCGGTAAAAATAGTGCTGGTAGATAACAGCCGGTTGGGTCTGGTCAGACAATGGCAGCAATTATTTTTCGAAGAACGTTATAGCGAAACCGATCTATCCGACAATCCAGATTTTGTCACTTTGGCAAGAGCGTTTGACATTACATCAGAAACAATCACCAGCAAACCACAGGTGAGCGACGCCATCAATCGAATGTTAGCTCATGACGGTCCTTATTTATTGCATGTAAAAATAGACGCGATGGAAAATGTGTGGCCACTAGTGCCACCAGAAACCGCCAATGACAAAATGATGGAAAGTCTCAAGTAATCAACTAAAGTAAAGATACCAAGAGGTAAACACCATGCTAAATCATACCATCGAAATCACTGCTGATAATCAGCCAACTGTGTTGGAAAGATTATTACAGGTTACTCGCTACCGAGGATTCGTGGTTAGCCGTTTAAACGTCATACCGAACACTGATAATAATATGTTAGATATCAAACTCACGGTCCAGGACCCCAAGCAATCATCTATACAAGTTGGCGCCGGTATCATGGGGCTTTTTGACCAACTGAATAAGGTTTTTGATATCAAACATGTTAATCTTGTCCGGCCCTCATCTATCCAGTGTCAGGCATAAGTAGTCATTTAATAATAGAATTTTTGGAAACTTAACAACAGAATGATCAGGAATAAATAAAATGGCAAAAGTTAATTCAGACTTCATTTGGTTTAATGGCGAGTTTGTTGCGTGGAAAGATGCAACCGTCCATGTAATGAGTCATGCGTTACATTATGGTTCTTCTGTGTTTGAAGGCATTCGTGCCTATGATACTCACAAAGGTACTTGCATTTTTCGGTTGCAAGAACATATCGATCGATTATTTGATTCCGCCAAGATTTATCGAATGAAAATTCCTTTTACCAATCAACAAGTGGTGCAAGCTTGCAAAGACGCGGTAAAAAAGAACAGACTCAAATCTGCCTATTTGCGGCCGATGATTTTCCTCGGCGAAATCGGCATGGGATTACGTCCGCCGGTTGATGCAGTTTCCGAACTAATGATTGCTGCATTTCCGTGGGACGCTTATCTTGGTGAGGATGCGATTGAACACGGTGTAGAAGTGGGTGTATCCAGTTGGAATCGGCTGGCACCAAATACCATGCCAACTGCGGCCAAAGCCGGCGGAAATTATTTATCCTCACAACTGATTTCAACCGAAGCGGCTCGGCATGGTTATACGGAAGGGATCGCGTTGGACGTCAATCATTTTGTTAGTGAAGGAGCAGGTCAAAACGTTTTTTTGGTTCGTAAAGGGATCATTTATACGCCGCCGGGAACAGCTTCGATATTACAAGGATTAACTCGCGATAGTGTGATCACACTCGCCAAAGATTGTGGATTCGAAGTACGAGAAGAACCGATCACTAGAGAAGCGCTTTACATTGCAGAAGAAGTGTTTATGACCGGCACAGCGACTGAAGTCGTTCCAGTTAAAAGTGTCGACGGCATTCAAGTGGGCGAAGGCTCACGAGGTCCGATAACCGAAAAAGTTCAAACCGCATTCTTTGGACTGTTTGATGGCAGCACCGAAGATAAATTCGGCTGGTTGGAAAAGATTTAGAAGATAAAAGATATAAAGGCTATTCACCACGGGGCAAGCTTTGACTCCGTGGTGTAAAAGTTTTTTTCTTTAGTGTTTAGTGTTTAGTGTTTAGTGTTTAGTGTTTAAAGGAAGTATGTAGCAGTGGCAAAATTAAAATCAGCAACCACCACCCAGGGTAGAAATATGGCCGGCGCCCGTGCATTATGGCGAGCTACGGGCATGAAAGATACTGACTTTGGCAAACCCATTATTGCGGTCGCCAATTCTTTCACCCAATTTGTTCCTGGGCACGTACATTTAAAAGATATGGGGCAGCTAGTCGCCGGCGCAATAGAAAACGCCGGCGGCGTGGCGAAAGAATTTAATACCATTGCGGTCGATGATGGCATCGCCATGGGTCATTCTGGGATGCTTTATAGCCTGCCATCCAGAGATCTGATTGCCGATTCAGTTGAATATATGGTGAACGCCCACTGTGCCGATGCGATAGTTTGTATATCTAATTGCGACAAGATCACACCGGGAATGTTGTTGGCTTCTTTGCGATTAAACATTCCAGTCATTTTTGTTTCCGGCGGCCCCATGGAGGCCGGTAAAACTAAATTATCGGATCAAATCATCAAGCTAGATTTAGTCGATGCTATGATCAAAGGGGCGGATCCCAAAGTAAGTGATGAAGAAAGTGATCAGATCGAACGCTCTGCCTGCCCAACTTGCGGCTCTTGTTCTGGTATGTTTACCGCTAATTCGATGAATTGTTTAGTAGAAGCATTAGGATTAGCCTTGCCAGGAAATGGCTCGATGTTAGCCACTCACAAAGATCGTGAAAGTTTGTTTCTAAAAGCGGGCGAGCAGATTGTTGCCCTGGCGAATCGTTATTACCAACAAGACGACCAAACCGCGCTACCAAGAAATATTGCCACCAAAGCCGCTTTCGAAAACGCCATGTGTCTGGATATAGCGATGGGAGGCTCAACCAATACTATCTTACATTTAATCGCCGCCGCGCACGAAGGCGAGATTGATTTTACCATGGCAGATATCGATCGACTGTCTCGAAAAGTGCCCCACTTATGTAAAGTGGCTCCTTCAACGCCAAAATATCATATGGAAGATGTGCATCGCGCTGGCGGTGTGGTAGCCATCCTTGGTGAGCTTTCCCGTGCGGAACTATTAGATACCACTGCCACCAATATTTTTGGCGGTACATTGGCAAGTTTGATTGAAGAGTATGATATCGCCGTCAGTAAGAATGAAGATATTAAAGAATTCTTTCGAGCGGGTCCTGCAGGCATCAGAACCACCCAGGCTTTTAGTCAGGATTGTCGCTTTGATAGTTTAGATTTAGACCGGGATAATGGTTGCATCAGACAAATAAAAAGTGCTTTTTCAACCGAGGGCGGTCTAGCCGTTTTAAGTGGCAACATTGCGGTAGATGGATGTATCGTAAAAACCGCAGGAGTCGATGAAGATAATTTAATCTTCACCGGGCCTGCACATATCTTTGAAAGTCAGGAATCAGCGGTCGAAGGTATTCTTTCAGAAAAAGTGGTTGCCGGAGAAGTAATCGTGATCCGCTATGAAGGTCCAAAAGGCGGACCCGGAATGCAGGAAATGCTTTATCCGACCACTTATCTTAAATCGATGGGACTTGGAAAAGCCTGCGCGTTAATCACTGACGGTCGTTTTTCCGGAGGCACATCGGGCCTGTCTATTGGCCATATTTCACCAGAAGCCGCCGATGGAGGTATTATCGCACTGGTTGAACAAGGCGATCTGATCAGTATTAATATTCCGCAACGAAGCATTCAGTTACAGGTAAGTGAAAAAGTTTTGCAAGATCGATTGCAAGCGATGCTAGCACTTGGTAATTCTGCCTGGAAAGCCAAAGACCGAGTTCGACCAATCAGTTATGCGCTCAAAAGTTACGCTTTGTTAGCGACTAGCGCAGACAAAGGTGCCGTCAGAAACCGAGAACTTTTAGATAATTTTAGTAGCCCGGTCACTGCATCTTGTATGGCGCTATCCGGCGTAGAAAAATGAAATCAGATGAACCATTGAAAAACCGTTCTACTAAAGCAGAACCCGTTAGACCTCATGACAAGCAAAATCAATCGGGCCTGCAATTTCTGCGTCGAATACTGCTGGCCAAAGTTTATCAAGTAGCCAAAGAAACTGACCTCACCGAAATGACCAAATTATCGACCCAGTTTGATCAACAAATTTTTCTTAAAAGAGAAGATCAACAACCCGTTCAATCTTTTAAAATTCGTGGTGCCTACAATAAATTAGCTAATCTACTCGAGCAACATTCGAAACCCATAACAGAAGTGGTAACCGCTTCGGCAGGAAATCATGCACAAGGATTGGCTTTGGCGGCAAGACAACTTAAGATCAAAGCCACCATTTTTATGCCGATCACCACCCCGGATATCAAAGTCGACAATGTGAGACGTCTCGGCGGTAATGTGAAATTAGTCGGCAAAAGTTTTGACCATGCGCAGGTCGAATCAATCGCCTATGCCCAACAAAATAATCTGGAAATTATCCACCCGTTTGACGACCTCGATGTGATAGCCGGTCAAGGCACTATCGCGCAAGAATTGCTGCAACAACAATCGGAGTCAGATATCATTTTTATACCGGTCGGTGGGGGTGGCTTACTCGCTGGTATGGCCGTGTATATCAAACAATTAAGTCCGCAAACTAAAATTGTCGGTGTTGAAGCGGAAGACTCTGCTTGTTTAACCGCCGCTTTTGCTGCCCAAAAACCGGTGAGTTTGGATCACGTTGGATTATTCGCCGATGGCGTTGCTGTTAGACGAATTGGCGAAAAAACTTTTTCGTTAATCCAGAAATATTGTGACCAAGTGATCACGGTTAGTAGCGATGAAATCTGCGCGGCGATTAAAGATATCTTTGAGCAAACCAGAGTGATTGCCGAACCTGCTGGCGCTTTGTCTTTAGCTGGGCTCAAAAAGTACTTGTTAGACGACAAAATAATTTCCGCTGCGACTCAACAAAAACTGGTCGCCATTTTATCCGGCGCTAATATGAGCTTTCATAATTTGAGATACGTTTCTGAGCGTTGCGAGTTAGGCGAACAGAAAGAAGCCGTACTGGCGGTTACCATCAAAGAGGAAAAAGGCAGCTTTAGAAAGTTCTGTAAAAGTTTAGGTGGTCGAGTCATCACTGAATTCAATTATCGTTATTCAAATAATACTAAAACCCAGCTAGACCATACCAATAATAAACAAGCCCATATTTTTGTCGGTGTGCGCTTAGGCGAGGCGCCAGATGAGCGGAACAATTTGCTCAGTAATTTGCGAAAAGCTAATTATCAAGTGGAAGATCTGACCGAAAATGAATTGGCCAAGTTACATATTCGTTATATGGTTGGTGGAACAAATACTAAGTCATGCCATGAAAGAATTTTTCGATTTCAATTTCCGGAATATCCCGGAGCGTTAGAGAAATTTTTGAATACCTTAGGTGAATATTGGAATATATCTTTATTCCACTATCGCAATCACGGCGCTGCTTTTGGTCAGGTATTAGCGGGGTTTGAAGTGGAGGAACAACAACAGTTGGAGTTTTTCAGGCATTTAAAAGATCTGGGATATGAATGGAAAGAAGAAACTAATAATTCAGCTTACAAGGCTTTCTTAGGAGGTTAAACTCGGCAGAAAATAATCCACCAATATCAGTTTCAAATAACCTAATAACACACCTTAGGCAATTTCATTGAACATTGAAAATGGTTACAAAACATTTCAAATCAAGACTTGTTGTTGAATGAATCCAACTTACTTGCTAATTTCTTTGAAATTGCGTATTAAAGAAAACTTTACCATGATAAATATTAGACGAACTCTAGAAATCGTTATTTTATTGCTGCTCGCAATAAGCTTTCTAGCTTGCTCTTCTTCCGGCGGAGATAGCGAAAATGAAGTAAGCGAATCTTACACCTATCAAGCGCCATTACAGTCAGGTGATGGCTGGAAAACTAACAATCTAACTCAACTGGGTTTAGATCCCACGCTATTAGAAACATTAATTAATAACATTAAAAATAATCGCAGCGGATTTCTACACATCGACTCCTTACTGATCGCACAAAATGGCGAGCTCTTGTTACACGAACAACTAAGAACCTCGCTGGATTTCGCAGATGGCTGGGCAGACAATACAAATATTGATCTACATGTTTTAAATTCGGTCACAAAAAGTTATACCTCTGCATTGATTGGCATCGCCATCGATCAACAATTAATTAGTGGCGTTGATGTAAAAGTACACGATTATTTCTCACACAAACTACCGATCGCCGATTGGTCCGAGGCCAAGCAAAATATCACATTAGAAAACTGGCTAAACATGCGTCATGGCTATTCGTGGGATGAGTGGAATGTTAGTTATTTAGATTCGAGTAACTTAAATAGCCAAATGAATAACGCCAGCGATCCGATCCAGTTTTTATTGGATAGACCGATGAGCTCTGAGCCCGGTACAATTTTCGCTTATTCCACGGGAGTGACCTTTGGTATTGGTCGTCTGTTGCAATTAGCGACTGGCATGTCTGTCGAAGTATTCTTAAGAGATAATTTATTAACACCTTTGAATATTTCCGATTATGATTTCTGGAGTTTGGAAGGTCAACTTCATACAGGCAGTGCACTCTATCTAAAGACCCGAGACATGGCCAAATTTGGCCAGTTATTTTTGGATGGTGGTGTATGGAATGGTCGGCGAATTATTTCGGAACAATGGATTGAGGCCTCGACCCAGCAGAGAGTTAATTTGAATGAAAGCGGTAGTTCAGGTTACGGTTATCAATGGTGGATGAGCGAGTTTCAATCCGACGGTCAAAACTATCGCAGTTATTATGCCAATGGCTATGGCGGTCAATTCATCTTTGTGTTTCCTGAACTGCAATTAGTGATTGCGATGACAGGTAGCGCATACCAAGAGGGTCAGGATGAAGAACGAAGTATTCGGGGGATTTTGCAGAATAATATTTTGCCTATTTTTAGTCGTGGTCAATAGATTTTTGTTTTCCATCAGTTGCCTGTATCTATTTAACCTCAACTCCGGATAAGAGTAGCCAGTAATCCCTTAAAGCATCAGATTAAATAAGGGCTCATCTGCCAGTACCAGTATTTTGGCGACTATCAAGGCAAGTTTGTGCGTTAATAGCGAGCTATTAAAAGCAAGCTTAACGCAGAGAGTCGCTAAAATACTGATGCTGGATGGCTGCTCTTATCCGGAGTTGAGGTCAGCTTAGCAAGGCTACTCGCCTTCAATCCCCTGAATCGGCTTTACCCCACCCCAATATTTACAACCTGGGCATTGCCAGAACAGTGTTTTAGAGTCAAACCCACAATGCTCACAATGATAAACAGGTTTATCTTTCAATAACTTGGAAACAATATCCTGCAGCATTTTCAAACTGGGTTTAGCATTTTCACTGGCATGCTCGATGTGCAATTCAATCAGTTTAAGCAGCCCTTTTATCGAAGGATGTTGGTTCATTTGACCGGCAATAAACGCAGCCGCAGCTTTATCACCTTGTCGAGATTGCAAAATTTCAGCGTAAGCCAAAATGCTGGATATACCGCCACCATTTTGTAGTGCGTCACTGAGAAAGCTCAATAGGCCTTTTTCATCGTTTAGTTGAATATAACAGTTAGTCAAAGTATCCATCGCCTCTGGCAAGAAAGCGATGTCTTGCCGGGTGAGAGCTTTAAAACATTTTAGCGCCTGTTTGTATCGACCTTTTGAATAATGTACTTCAGCGCTTATAAGATTTGCCCTGACGCATTGAGGGTCCACTTGAAAGGCTTTTTTGATATAACTAAGCGCCTCACGAAAGGATTGTTTTTCTAAAGCTTCTTCGGCTAATTCACAGTAAAAATGGGATATTTCATTTTTGGTATTTTCGCTCATGGGGTATTGCAATTTAGCAGCTGCTGTAATGGCTTTTTGCCAATCTTTTGTCTGTTGATAAATAACTAATAATTGAGACAAACTGGCATTTTTATGCACAAAATCGTTCGCAAGTTCCTTAAATATATTTTCAGCCCGATCGAGTAAACCGGCTCCCATATAATCGTATCCGAGTTCAAGCAGAGCGAGTTTTCGATCTTCAGATGAGAGAGAAGGTCTCGCAATGATATTTTGATGGATGTGGATGGCGCGGTTGACCTCACCTCTTTTTCGAGACAGCTTGCCCAAAGCCATGTAAATTTCGACTGTCTCTGAATCGACTTCAAGCATACTGACAAAAGTATCAATGGCTTTGTCCGACTCTTCGTTTAGAAGGTAATTCAATCCAGTAAAATAGGTTTTAGATAGGCCTCGTTGGCGACCGGATGACTTGCCGACTTCCCGTTTTTTGCCTTTACGATAGCCAAATAACCATGCGATTGGCAGTAGCAATATAAATATCAGAATAAGTTCATTCATGCTTTTTAGCGCGTACAAGTCAGAGCTAGCAGCCCCTAATACTCGTCCTTAATCGGTAAAGTTCTTAAGTTCTTAATTTCTTTCTCGTGCAATGCTAATCGGCGATTGGCGCTAGCCAGTTTTAGCTTTGTAGTAATCAAACTGCCTAATACGGACATCACTCCTAAGAAAATCCCCACTAGCAAAAAAGAAACCAATACCCAGTTCAATTGCCATTTTATCGTTCCGGCAAAATACTTGATATCAACCATCGCATCATTTTGTGCAAAAAATAGCGCTGAGACAGTTACAACGATCATAATTAATACAATCAATAGAATATTTTTCAAGGATCTGTACCTTCTTTTAATTAATAGAGACTTTGAACAACTTGGTTATCGTACAGGCTGGCATAATACT
>CAZOBX010000007.1:25717-50894 GCA_964578045.1 uncultured Kangiella sp.
TAACCACGAAATTCACTAATATCACGAAAGTTAGAATAAACTCTTTTTGTGACTTTGGTGTTTTTCGCAGTTAGATAAGTTTTTATGTAATAGGTGTTCTTCGATCCATCGGTTTATTCAGCCAAAAAAAAAGCACATCCTACGATATGCTTTTTTTTAATATTTTTTACTCACTAGGTTTCATGGATACTGGCATTAACCCGATCACGTAATTCTTTGCCGGGCTTAAAATGAGGCACATACTTTCCTTCCAGGTCGACAGATTGTCCGGTTTTAGGATTTCGACCGACTCTAGGTGCACGATAATGCAGTGAAAAGCTACCAAAGCCTCTAATTTCGATCCTTTCGCCTTGTGCCAAAGATTGAGCCATATGTTCCAATAAACTCTTTACAACCAGCTCAACGTCTTTTAAGGACAATTGGGTTTGTCTTGCGGCTAACCTTTCTATTAACTCAGACTTTGTCATTCAGTCTTTCCTTCACTTATATTTGAAGCAAATGATGCATAATTTGTACTTTAGTCAATTTGAAGGCGAAAAGCAAAAAAAAATGTCCAAAATCAATAGATTATGGACATTTTTTAGATTTGACCGGTTAAACCGGTGGCAAGTTAACTTACCTGGATTAATCTTGGTCGAGTTGCTCTTTCAACAAGTCACCCAGTGTAGCTGGCGCATTTGTCTCACCGTCTTTGCTAAACTCAGCAACTGCGTCAGCTTCTTCCTGCTTATATTTTGCTTTGATTGATAGAGAAATACCGCGATTCTTCTTATCAACAGCAGTGAACTTAGCTTCTACCGTATCACCTTCTTTGAAGTGTTTAGACGCATCTTCAACACGTTCTTCGCTAATTTCAGAAACTCTTAAGTAGCCTTCGATGTTTTCACCAAGAGAAATTTTAACGCCTTTTGCATCAACACTGATCACGGTACCCGTTACGATAGAACCTTTTGCGTTGTCAGCGATAAACTGAGCAAATGGGTCTGAATCAACTTGCTTAATACCTAAAGAAATTCTTTCTCTTTCTGCATCAACTGAAAGTACGACCGCTTCCACTTCATCACCTTTGTTAAATTCACGAACGGCCTCTTCGCCAGTCAATGACCAGGAAATATCAGACAAGTGAACTAAGCCGTCGATACCGCCTTCCAATCCGATAAAGATACCGAAATCAGTAATCGACTTGATGTTACCTGTGACTTTGTCGTTCTTGTTGAATTTGCTGGCGAATTCGCTCCAAGGATTAGCAATACATTGCTTAAGACCTAGAGAAATACGACGACGCTCTTCGTCAATATCAAGTACCATGACTTCAACTTCATCACCTAGGTTGACCACTTTACTTGGATGGATGTTTTTGTTGGTCCAATCCATTTCCGAAACATGAACTAGTCCTTCTACGCCTTCTTCGATTTCAACAAAACAACCGTAATCAGTCAGGTTGGTAACACGGCCAAACAAACGCGCTCCTTCTGGATAACGACGGTTTAAATCTGCCCATGGATCTTCGCCCAACTGCTTCATACCTAGAGATACACGTGAACGCTCACGATCGTACTTAAGAACTTTAACGTCGATTTCATCACCAACTTGAACCACTTCAGATGGATGCTTAACGCGTTTCCAAGCCATATCGGTAATATGTAATAAACCGTCAACGCCACCTAAGTCCACAAATGCGCCGTAGTCAGTTAAGTTCTTAACGATTCCTTTAGCGACGGCGCCTTCTTCTAGTTTTTCCAATAACTCTTCTCTTTCGGCCGAGTTTTCAGCTTCAATCACACTTCGACGAGAAACAACCACGTTGTTGCGTTTTTGGTCTAGTTTGATTACCTTAAATTCAAGGTCTTTGCCTTCAAGATGAGCTGTATCACGAACCGGGCGAACGTCAACTAATGAACCAGGGAGAAAAGCACGAACATCCTTAATTTCAACGGTGAATCCACCTTTGACTTTACCAGTAATCACACCAATCACTGTTTCGCTCGCTTCACAAGCTTTTTCAAGCTCGATCCAGGTTGCAAAACGCTTAGCTTTTTCACGTGAAAGCTGAGTAGTTCCGTAGCCATCTTCGATTGCTTCTAATGAAACATCAACCGAATCGCCAACTTCAACTTCAAGTTCACCTTTATCATTTAGAAACTGGTTAAGAGGAATCACACCTTCTGATTTTAACCCGGCGTTAACAGTCACTGTTTCACTGTCAATCGCCACAACGGTTCCTGATACAATCGCACCAGGACGCATCTCTGTTTCTTTAATACTTTGTTCAAATAACTCCGCGAAACTTTCGCTCATCTTAAATTACCTAGTTGACATTACATCCATTGGGGCTGAATTGCCCAAATTCGTTAATATCGGATTACAAACACCAAAAAAACGTCCGGTTTTCTTAGAATTTTAAATAAAGTCCATTAATCCATTGATGGACGAAATACTGCAATAACTTACGCCTGTACAAAAAAAGTACTAAAACTTGACCATAAGCCAAATTTAAAGGTTTGTCAGGTTTAAATCTTAAATTAAATTCTTGCCAACTCCGGTTAAAAAAGCAGGCCGAGGCAGGGCTGTTTTTTAAGTGGGTATTGGCAGATTTTTAGCAGCAAATTCAATAACTTGAGCAAACACTTGCTCAATCGTTAGCTGTGAGCTATCAACCAAAAAAGCGTCGACTGCGGGAACCAATGGAGCCACAGGACGCGTTCTATCACGCTCATCGCGTGCTTGGATGCTCTCTAAAAGCGCGCGCATATTAGCACCAACACCTTTGTTTATCAACTGTTGATAGCGTCTTTTTGCACGACATTCGGCGCTGGCCGTGAGGAATATTTTGACAGGCGCATCACAAAAAACCACCGTTCCCATATCTCGACCATCGGCAACTAATCCGGGCGGCTTATCAAAATCTCTTTGTCTGGCTAATAACGCGTCTCTTACACTCGGAATAGCGGCTACTTTTGATGCCGACTGACCGGCTTCGTCGGTGCGGATCTGTTTGGCTAAATTGACCCCATTGAGTAAAGGCTCCACTTCACCGGATTCTAGATTTAGTTGAAATTCGACCGCCAGATGACGAGCTAATTCGGTGATTGTGGTTTTATCGGCTTCACTAAGAATCTCAATCGACAGGTTGATACCGGCTTGTTCACTGGCTACACCTAAAATTCGATAAAGCGCGCCACTATCCAGAATGTGCCAGCCAAATTTATCAGCGACTAACTTGGTGAGAGTGCCTTTGCCTGCACCTGACGGACCGTCGATGGTTATAATGTTTTTCATTGGGCTGTCGATGGTTTTCATCTCCGATTAGAAGCAAATTCAAATTTATCGAGTACCTCGACACAAAGACCCCGCTTCCTGCATGCTGGCACTGCGGCTATAAAAGATTACCCGTGTTGCGCCTTAAACTCACGCATAAAAGTAGTGAGTGCTTTTACACCATCAACTGGCATTGAGTTATACAAGCTGGCACGCATACCGCCAATACTTCTATGCCCCTTTAATCCAACCAGATTAGCCTGTTTCGCCAATTTCAAAAAACGGTCATTCAGGTTTTCATCTTTTAGGATAAATGGAATGTTCATTCTTGATCGGTCTTGGACTCTTACCGGATTACGATAAAAATCATCTTCATCAATGCAACGATATAAAAGTTCGGACTTTTCAATACCAAGCTTTTCCATTTGTTTAACCCCGCCCTGCTCTATTAACCACTTAAATACCAAACTGGCGAGATACCAGGTATATGTCGCCGGTGTGTTAACCATCGATCCTTGCTCAGCTTGTTTCCGATAATTAAAAATATTTGGCGAAGTATCGAAATTCATTTTTTCAAACAAATTACGTTTTACTATCACGATCGTCATGCCTGCGGGACCAATATTTTTTTGCGCACCAGCGTAGATCAAATCAAAATCGCTTATGTTAATATGTTCAGACAATATGCAAGATGACAAATCGACAATCATTGGCCCTTCTGATTGTGGCAAAGATGTGTATCTCAAGCCTTCGATGGTTTCATTAGGCGTGTAATGGGTATAAATCGGCTTGATAGTCGTCGGACATTCTGATAATTCTACTAAGTAACGATCCCCTTGTTCATCGATTGCCACCGTTTGGATCGCGTTAACCTTGCCAAATCGTGCCGCTTCTTGGGCTGCTTTGGTTGACCATATGCCATTACACAAATAGTCCGCCTGGAGACTTTTATCGGCAGAATGGTGCTGTAATAGTGCCATAGGTATATTAGAAAATTGCAAAGACGCCCCACCATGCAAAAATAACACGGCGTATTCATCACTAATATTCATCAAACGACGGAAATTAGCTTGCGCCTGGTCGGCCATCGCCTGGTATTCAGAAGAGCGATGACTGATTTCCATTACTGAAATACCAAGCCCCTGCCAATCAAGCAACTCTTTTTGCGCCGTCTGCAGCACAGCCTTAGGCAACGCTGCTGGTCCGGCGCAAAAATTATAAATTGCCGGGTTCAAATCATTCGCCCTTGTTTTCGGGATCAATTTCGCTTTCAGGATCGTTTTCTGGATTGACGCCACCTTTAGGAATTCCTTGGCTGTTAGAATCCGTATCTTGTGAATCATCCGCGATATCTTTTACTGCTGAAGAACTCGCCTCCGAAGAACTTGTTTCAGCAGAGCTTTCACCTTCAACGCTGTCTTCATCTTCTGGTGTTTCTAGTTCATCAATACGCTGCAAACCAACTAATGTTTCATCTTGTTGCAAACGAATTAGTCGAACACCTTGGGTATTTCGACCCATGGTCCGAATCTCGTCAACTCGGGTTCGTACCAAAGTGCCGCCTTTGCTGATCAACATGATTTCATCACCATCTTTAACTCGAACCGCACTAATTGCTTTGCCGTTACGCTCACTTATAGTGATTGAAATGACTCCTTGTCCACCACGACCTCTAAGAGGATGTTCTGTCATACAGGTCCGTTTACCATAACCATTTTCGGTAACCGTCAGAATTTGACTATCTTCGTCGGCTCGCACTAAAGCAATCACCTTTTGTTCCTCAGAAATACGGATACCTCTTACTCCACGAGCGGTGCGACCCATTTGACGAACTTTCTCTTCATGAAAACGAATGACTTTACCGGCATCACTGAATAACATTAGATGATCTTCACCACCGGTAACTACGGTACCGATCAGCTGATCGCCTTCATCCAATCGTAATGCGATGATGCCGTTAGCGCGAGGTCGTGAGAATTGCTCTAACGAGGTTTTTTTGACTGTGCCGTTAGCGGTCGCCATAAACACGTACTCATCTTCTTTATATTCTTTTACCTGCAAAATACTGGTAATTCGCTCACCTTCTGCCAATGGTAGAATATTCACGATTGGTTTTCCTCTCGCACCACGGCTGGCAAGCGGCAGCTCAAAGGTTCTTAACCAATAGACCTTACCGGCACTGGAGAAACATAAGATGGTAGCGTGAGTAGAAACCACCAATAGCTTTTCAATGAAGTCTTCTTCCTTCATTTTAGTCGCTGATTTACCTTTACCACCACGGCGCTGGGCTTCATAAAGTGCCAGCGGCTGATATTTAACATAACCTTCATGAGATAAGGTTACAACGACATCTTCTTCGGGGATCAGATCTTCAATCAATAGATCCGCACTACTATTAGTGATCTCGGTTCTTCTTTCATCGCCGAAAGCTTCTTGTACTTCATTTAATTCTTCGCGGATCACTTCCATCAAACGGGTTACGCTATTTAAGATTTCAAGTAGTTCACCAATTAACGCTATTAATCCTTTGTAATCATTAATTATTTTTTCGTGCTCTAGACCCGTTAACTTGTGTAATTTCAAGTCCAGAACGGCTTGAGCCTGTGTTGGTGAAATAAAATACTTACCTTCAAGCAAACCATATTGTTCATCGAGATCATCGGGACGACATGCATCCGATCCGGCACTATCCAACATAGTTAAAATGGCACTCGCATCCCAACCTTTTGCGACTAATTGCTCTTTAGCAGCGGCGGGGCTTTCCGCCTGTTTAATGAGCTCAATAATTTCATCAATATTGGCTAATGCCAAAGCAAGCCCTTCTAACACATGAGCCTTTTCTCGAGCTTTGCGCAAGTCAAAAATCGTGCGCCTGATAACCACTTCTTTACGATGTTTGACAAATGCCTCAATCATTTCCTTTAGGGTAAATAATTTCGGTTGACCATCTTGCAATGCCACCATATTAATCCCGAAAACCGTTTGCATTTGTGACTGGGAATAAAGATTATTCATTAACACATCAGAGTTTTCGCCACGACGCAGCTCAATGACCATGCGCATCCCATCTTTATCGGACTCGTCTCTTAAAGCGGTAACCCCTTCAATTTTTTTATCTTTGACTAATTCGGCGATTTTTTCGATCAATCGCGCTTTATTGACCTGATAGGGCAGTTCGGTAACAATAATGCTTTCTTTACCATTCTTTTCATCGGTTTCAATATGGTGGCGGGCGCGTATATGAATGCGTCCTCGGCCGGTTTGGTAGGCTTGTAAAATGCCTGCTCGTCCATTGATAATGCCGTGAGTTGGGAAATCAGGGCCCGGAATATGCTCCATGATATCTTCCAGAGTCATCTCCGGATTATCGATTATTGCCAGGCACGCACTGATCACTTCATTCATGTTGTGTGGAGCGATATTGGTTGCCATACCGACCGCAATTCCCGATGAGCCGTTCACTAATAGGTTAGGCACTCTAGTCGGCATGACTTTGGGTTCACTTTCTGAACCGTCATAATTCTCCTGCCAATCAACCGTTTCTTTGTCTAAATCGCTCAACAACTGATGAGCCAATTTGTCCATACGAACTTCGGTATATCGCATCGCAGCCGGTGAATCACCATCCACCGAACCAAAGTTACCTTGACCGTCTACCAGCATATAACGCAATGAAAAAGGCTGCGCCATACGAACAATGGTGTCATAAACCGCTGTATCACCATGAGGGTGGTATTTACCGATTACATCGCCGACCACCCGAGCCGACTTTTTGTAAGGTTTATTGAAGTCATTAGACAGGACGTTCATGGCGTATAAAACACGCCGATGAACCGGTTTTAAACCGTCTCTTACATCTGGAAGTGCCCGCCCGACAATTACGCTCATCGCATAATCCAGATAGGATACTTTTAACTCATCTTCAATGTTAATTGGAAGGACTTCTTTAGCGAACTCACCCATAAACAGCCATTATTCCTTATCTTATTGATTTTATACGTTTATTTAACCCTGTAGATGATAATCAAGCGATTAGAATCAGTGGCTAAGAAACGTCCATTTGGAATCCAAAAATGTTTCGAATTCCATCAAAAATGCATGCATAACAAAGCGCGGGATTATAGCATAGAACCAGCTGTAATTACGCAGTTAATTTCACTCTGATCGGTGAATAAACAATTCCGCAACACAGCTTTGTTTTGGTTGTTCATTAAGTAGACAATTTGCCTGTTTGCCAGGCCTGTCATGACTGTAAAAAGAACTAATTACGCCTGACTGACAATAAAAACAGGATATTACTTTTTGCTGTCGGTAAATATGAGTAAAATGGCGAACCTAAGTCAAACATTAAACGTCGAATAAAAATTTAAATGAATACCGTCGAATCACTTGCATCCACTGACAAATATCCATTAATCGCGCTGGCAGCCGAATGGATACTACCTATGACCCAAATACCGCGTTGCTCTCATCATGATCAAGAAGCCCCTCAATGGCTCGAGGGCCACGCGGTTATTATCCAAGATCGCAAAATTCTTGCTCTATTACCGGCCAACGAAATATTTACCCATTACCCAAAAGCAGACGTAAGAGAACTTAACGGCATGGCCCTTATGCCCGGTTTGATTAACGCCCATTGTCACGCTGCGATGTCATTACTTCGGGGGTATTCTGACGATCTTCCGCTTCACCAATGGCTGGAAACCGCCATTTGGCCAGTTGAAGCCCAATTTGTCGATGATGAATTTGTTTATCAAGGCACGCAGCTCGCTATCGCAGAAATGCTACGAGGGGGCACCACTTGCTTTCAGGATATGTATTTTATGCCGGAGCAAATCGCTAAAGCGGTTCAGCAATCCGGTATTCGAGCTAATATTGGCTTAATGGTGGTTGACTCAGAAACGGTATGGGCGAGAGATGCAACTGAATGCATCAGTAAAGGATTAAGAGTTTATGATCAATACAAACACAACAGCAACCTGACCTTCAGTTTTGCGCCACATGCGCCTTACACCGTTTCGGCTGAAACTCTGGAGAAGTTGAGTATACTCAGTTTTGAACTGTCACTGAATATCCATATGCACCTGCACGAAACAGCCGCAGAGGTCAGTGATTACCGAAATCAACACGATATTCGACCAATTGAACAACTCCACACTTTGGGCTTATTGACCCCGCAACTCAATGCCGTTCATATGACTCAGCTGACTGATCAGGAAATCAGCTGGTTGGCCGAAACCGGTACCCACGTGATCCATTGTCCGCAATCGAATATGAAATTAGCCAGCGGATGTTGTCCTACCGGTCAGCTATTGCGAGCTGGGGTTAATTTGGCCATCGGCACAGATGGGGCAGCCAGTAATAACGATTTAGATATGCTTGCAGAGGTTCAGTCTGCCGCGCTACTGGCAAAAATCAATTCATTAGACCCAGAAGCACTTTCCGCCTATCAAGCCCTTTACGCAGCGACTATGGGCGGTGCTAAAGCGCTAGGACTAGAAAATGAAATAGGTTCTCTGGAGGAAGGTAAACAGGCGGATATCATTGCCATCGATTTAAGTCATATCGAAACTCAACCGGTTTACAATCCTGTTTCACAAATTGTATACGCCGCATCCAGAAATCAAGTGACTCATACCTGGGTCGCCGGAAAACTGTTACTCGATAATCGAAGACTTACCAGCCTTAATGAAAGTACAATTTTAAACAATGCTCGGTTGTGGAAAGATAAAATCCGAGACTGTAATATACAAAAAACCTAACAACAGAAGGATTAAAATATGACTGCGACACTCAATGTCGATGCTGCAGAAATCAAAAAATTTGCCGATCTGGCTTCCCGATGGTGGGACAAACAAAGTGAATTCAAACCTTTGCATGAAATTAATCCGTTACGGCTGGATTATATAGTTGAACACGCAGGCGGATTAAAGGATAAAACGGTTATCGACATTGGTTGTGGTGGCGGAATTCTGGCTGACTCTATGTCAGAAAAAGGCGCCAAAGTCACTGGCATCGATATGGGCGAAGCACCACTATCGGTGGCCAAATTACACCAGTTAGAATCGGGACAAAAAGTTGATTATCAACAGATTACCGCGGAGCAAATTGCACAACGCCAACCCGCACAATACAATGTTGTCACTTGCATGGAAATGTTAGAACATGTGCCTGATCCGAGCTCAGTCATTCAGGCTTGCGCCACCTTAGTAAAACCTGGAGGTGATGTTTTTGTTTCCACTATTAACCGAACGGCGAAAGCCTTTGTATTTGCTATCGTGGGCGCTGAATATTTATTACAAATATTGCCAAAAGGCACCCATCAATACGAGAAATTCATTAAACCGTCTGAGATAGGAAGCTGGGCACGTAGTGCAAATTTGGAATTAAAGAATATTATAGGTATGCATTACAATCCGTTGACCAAAAATTATAAACTGGATAAAGGTGTTGATGTCAATTATCTGATGCATTTTGTGAGAGAATAGGTTCTAAGTTTATTGTTCGCTATTTTGTATTAGTTTTTATTTTCTTAGTTGAAATCAGTACTTAGAACTTGCCTTTTACCTACCATTTAATACTAAAGACCACCCCACTACCATCAGCAAGATTTTCAGCCTTTACGGTCGCTGCATGATATTCTGCAATCAATCTAACCACATACAAGCCTAAACCCAAGTTTGTACCGGTCGCTTGTTGATTGGTTCTGATCGAAACTAACGAATGAAATATTCGTTTGAGGTTTTTCTTGGGGATCGCTGGCCCGCGATTAGTTACAGACAAGCACATCGTTTTTTTATTCTGCAATAAACGGATCTCTATTAGCGAATTAGAATCACAAAACTCCATCGCGTTGGCAATTAGCTTATCTAGCATTTCTGCAAAAAGGTCAGGTGAAATATTTTGTGATTTTTGAGTGATTTTCGAATCAAACCGAAATTGAAAATCGGAAAAAGATAACTTATACCCTTTAACAATTTGGAGTAAGAAAGCCTCAATATCAAGTGACACTTTTTCTGCGGTCTGCATCGCTTCTTTCACCCCGGAAGCTTGACGCATTCGAGTTATAATTTCTCCCAACCTCTGATTACCGTCTAAAGCACGGTTAATGATTTCTTTATCATCTTCATCACTGCAATTTAACAGTAAATTATCTAACGACGACCGCACAATAGCTATCGGTGTTCTAAGCTCATGTGATAATCGTGAGGCCAGTTTTTCTAGATGGTCATTGTACTCATATAATTTGGTTCCCATATGGCTGAATGCTCTATACAGATCGTCAATTTCATCACCCTTTTCCTGTTTTATCGACAAGGGTGCTTGCATTCGTCCTTGCTGATCGACCACTTGATCAATCGCTGTATTTAAATATTTTATTCGGCCGACCATTTTGGATACATACCAAAAAATAATCCACATCACTAACAGAAAAACCGCCAGGATAATGCCAAACATATTGATCAAGGTTTTTCGTTGCAAAATCTGCACCCGAGCAATGTTTTCTTCTAATAACAAAACACCGTATATAGTCCCTTCAATTTCAATCGGGAATCCAGCCAGTGCGATCGACTGTTCAGAATTTTTCACACTTTCGATTCGAGTTGAGGCCTGCCCTTTAAGCGCAAGGTAGACTTCTTCAGAATCCAGCCGTAAATTATTTTCTCGTGGGTCAAATTGTATATCAGACTGACTCGCCAATATCCAGTTAAACAATGGGTTTCGACTAAAAGATATCTCGCTGGCTTTGAGATTTCCTGCGGAGGCTAAAACCCTTCCATGAGTGTCTAAAACCCAAATTCGTTGTGCAGGAGACAATTCTATTTTACCAAAATAATTAACCAGTCCGGTTGATGGCCAAACCAGAGGGTTGAGATCATAGCGACTAGAAGAGTAAACCTGCTGAAATATAGTCGAACCACCTTGGTCCACATTTTTGTGAATGACTTTAATTTCTTTTGGCTTAAATCCAGAAGGAAACTGCAATTCAAGACTGAACCCTTTAGACGTCTCTACCCAATGCGCTTTGTAGCGCCAATCAATTTTTAACTGTCCATTTTTTTTAGTTTTAACCGGGAATTTACCGGCCGCTTGAGGTGCGAGAAAGATACTTTGATATTCGCCGGTCTGGGTTTTAAACTCGATTTCTATTTGATCGGAAACAAAATTATTGTTTACGTCAGGATAAATAATAGATTGATCGTTCACCTGAATTGACGCCACTAAATGTCTTTCAAAACTCCCCAGCAGTACCGCAAATGACATTTTATTTTTACTGAAAAGTTGCCGATGGACCTCGTAGTCGAGCCAGTCTTCAAAATAACCATCGAGTTCAAAGGATTGTTGCAAAGGAAAAACAAACAATTCTTTGCCGAGAAACTTTTTTGAGTCCGGCAGGAAACTTTCTTCAAACCAACTTTTATTGGCGGCTAATTGACTGCCAATCAATCGAGAAGACAATAACAAATTATCTCGAAGGTTATTCACCAATGTTTTTTCGATTTCTTTAAGTAATCCTACCGAAGCTATCGGGATTAACATAATCAGCAGCACGATCGAAATAAATTTTCGACTCAGTGACCATCTGGCGGGATTGATATAACTAATAAACATCATAGGGACATCTTGTAAAAAGCTACAAATTTATTTTATGGCTTCCAACGATATCCCATTCCATAAACCGTTTCGATCTGATCAAAGTCAGGCTCTAGTGCGACAATTTTTTTTCTTAATCTTTTAATATGAGAGGTAACTGTACTATCATCAACCACCGCCTTAGCGGCTTCCATTAGTTGCTCTCTGGTTTTCACATGACCGGGATGTTTGGCAAGCGCATTTAAGATCCAGAACTCAGTCAAAGTCACTTCAATCGGATGAGTGTCCCAACTGGCGGTAAAACGATTAATATCTAACTTTAATTTGTCCACCTCGACAAATTCGTCTTCCATTAGCATATTTTGTTTTAGCGCATCGATACGCCTAAATAACGCAGAAATCCTCACCATTATCTGGGTCAAACTAATGTCTTTGGTTAAATAGTCATCGGCACCAAGTCGTAATCCGGAAATCGTATCAAATTCATTGTCTAGCGCGGTCAAAAATATAATGGGTAAAGATGGAGATTGCGCACGTAAATAACGGCATAGCTCAAAGCCCCCTTCTGGGTCATCCCCTAATCCTACATCCAATATAGCCAAATCTGGCAACCGAGTTTCGAAGGCACTCATGGCTTCCTGTTTAGTTTCGTAGGCGTAGACCTCGTATCCTTGCTTTCGCAAAGACGAACAATAGTTCTCCCGAATAGCTTTTTCATCTTCGACTAATGCGATTCTTCTCGCCATTATTTTCTCGCTTATTAATTATTATGAGTAACCCGTTGACCTGGGACTTGCCTTTATACCACTAATTAAGCCGATTAATCTCAGTTACTACTTTTTTATTTCGATTGCCACAATTCTGCCACATTCTACCTTCAAAACAACCGTTTCTAACCATTAGACAGCCCGAATACCGCGTTTTAATGACACTGTGTTCAAACAAAGGGTTCAGCAACAAAATTATACCAGTCTCTCTGACCGAGAAAACAAGGACGATTAACCGCCACGGATGGCCAACCCGAGTAGATAAAAGAGAGATTGTTCGATAAACGACGTAAATAACAGAACGACTATTCATTTACATAAACAACACAGAGGACATATCATGAAAAAGGCAGCTTTAATAACAACACTGGTCATAGGTTTTTCTTTTAACACAGGCATCGTAAAAGCGGACGCCAGTACAGGAGTAAATGTCGGCTTTTTTTCCGGAGCGGTTGCCGGCGCAGCCGTTGGCGGTCCTATCGGCTTTATTGTCGGCGGTATTACCGGTGTATTGACTGGCGATCAAGTGCATAAAGCCAACCAGCTTGATAAAGTTAAATTAAAGTTAAGCGAACAACTCAGCGAGAACCAAAATATTCATCAACAATTGGTTGAATTAAAACAAGGCGCGCAGCAAATAAAATCATCTTTGTCTTCCAGCGCTGAATGGTTGTCGCAAGGACTGACTTTAAATCTGATGTTTACCACTAATTCTGCGGAGTTATCGGCAAACGACCACCATATGATTGCTCGTCTATCGAAAATTGTTAATCAATATCCGGAACTTAAAATAATTCTCGATGGATACGCAGATCCCAGAGGCAGCGATGAATTGAATATGAAGTTATCTGAAGCCCGAACTAAAGCGGTTGAAAAAGCCCTTGAATTGCAAGGGGTATCTTCTTCACGCCTTATTATCAATGCTCACGGAGAATCCAAAGCAACGGCTCAATCAGGCGACCTGGATGCGTATGCAATGGATAGACGAGTCAGCGTCAATTTTTTTACCGCAGAACAAGTTTCAGTCGCACAAAACTAAATAACCTCAACTCACAATCTGTTCCCTCCAGCCTTGGGTGTACCCTCAAAAGTACACCCTTTTTTATCACCAGGAATAGCGGTTAAACCACCAGCTGAGGTGAAATAGGAGTAACAATCAGGCCATAATATTATCTATTTGATCGCGTGCATCAACAAATATGGCCTATTTATTAGTAATTTATCACTTTTGGGCCTATTATTTAAATTAGGTTTAGCGCTTGTAGTACAGAAAACCAAGCCAAATTTGGCGTTCAAACCAAGGGAAAGCAGGATATTGGATTGAAGCATTTCATTATTTTATTGACTACGGCAATTTTATTTTCGTCAGCAGGTGGAAATATATCATATGCTGCATCACAAACTCTCACCTCGGAGCAACGTCAATTTATTAAGGCAGAAAAAGCGCTCAGATCGAAGAATTTTAAAAAATTCAATCGCTTGTATGATGACCTTAGCAAATACCCATTACGTGAATATTTGCAAAGAGACCGATTAATCAGCGATTTGTCTGGCAAACCAATGTCGGCAAAGCTCGATAATCAGATCAAAGAATTTTTACGCTCACATAACAATCAAGTTGTCAGTCGAAAGTTAAGATATCAATGGTTACGCTACCTGGCCGATACCGGTCAAATCGATACCTTTTTGCAATACTACCAAGCCTCTAGCAGCATTAAACTCAAATGCCGTTATCTTCAATTTCGACTGCAGCGACAAGCGTCCAACACTGACATATTTCCAGAGATCGAGAGCATTTGGCTAAGCGCTAAATCCTTGCCTAAGTCTTGCGATCGAATGATTAAACTTTGGGACAAAGCAGGTGGATTAAATCAACCGCTGATCTGGCAAAGAATGTTGTTGGCCGCTGATCAAAAGCAATATCGGTTGTTGAGCTACTTAAATAACATGCGCTCCCCAATTGACCAGCCAACCGGCGAACTTCTAATCAAAGTGATGCGGAAGCCACATAGTTTACTTTCAATCAAATTTAAACCTCAAATCAATGCCCAGGGTCAGCAGATCATTTTTAAAGGACTCAATCGACTTGCCTGGCAAGATCCTGATAAAGCCATTAAAGCCTGGAAAAAAGTCGCCCAAAGATTATCACTTAGCCAGAATCAAATTGAAACGCTTAAACGCTCTATCGGTTTAAGTTTGGCAATAGAACAACAGCCAGAGGCAAAAGATTGGTTAATTTCACTTAACCGTCAACAAGATGCTTCGGTGGATCAATGGTTATTGTCTTCAGCGTTAAATACCCAGGACTGGTCACTGATAGAATATATTACCCGACAAAAAAATCATTTATCGGTCGATGTCGACAAATGGCGTTACTGGCGAGCAATTTCCACTAAACATAAAGGATTTAGTGCAACCTCAGACTGGCTGCTTAAATCCTTAGCCAGCCATCGAAGTTACTACGGTTTTTTGGCGGCGATCAATCAACAACAACAACCTCAATTAAATATTCATTCGGAAATAATTCCACAACAGGTCTTTACTGAACTAGCTAACCGAAGAAATGCTATCAATGCCTTTGAGTTTTATCAAATGGGACGACTAACCGAAGCCCGTCGAGAATGGAATGCATTAGTCGTTATCTCTGCCCAAACAGAAATGGTTGCACTCGCACAGTTGGCACACAAATGGGGTTGGCAACACCAAAGTATTTTGGCATTTGCTAAGAGCAAGCAGATAGATGATGTATTAAAACGCTTCCCTATGTATCGAAATGAGCTGTATCGTAACGAATCAACAAAAAACCAAATCCCGGTCAGCTGGGCCTATGCCATAACCCGCCAGGAAAGTGCATTTAAAGAAGATGCATCTTCCAGCGCAGGTGCACAAGGGTTAATGCAACTAACGCCATCTACTGCACGGGCAGTAGCAAAGCGCCAATCAAAATCAAACTACATCGCTTATAACAACAAAACGCAATTACATACGCCTGAAATTAACATTAAACTCGGTATCGCTCATCTTAAAGAGATGCTCGATCATTACCACGGACACCCCATTTTGGCGACCGCTGCCTACAATGCCGGGAGTCACCGTGTAGATATGTGGTTAAAGGAGAATATTATTTCTGACAGCATTCTATGGATAGAACAAATACCCTATCGAGAAACACGAGAATATGTAAAAAATGTGCTGACTTACCAACAGATATACGCTCAATTGTCAGATTCATCAGATAGTTTTCTGGCAACTCTTTCAAATTACCCGATCCCTGTCAAAAACAATGCCAACTCTCAAATGAGCGCACATTAGAATTTCATAAAATTGGCAGATTTAACGTTATTTTTGAGCTATTTTAGCCAATTTATCAACTAGTCTGTTGTATTCATTATTAATTCTTATTTGTTCTATCCAGCATTGCTGAAATAACTATTCAGTCCTTCTAATTTAGCCAGTTTTGTACAATCATTAGGGTGAACTAAGCTAGTAATAAGAGACTTTAGCCTTGATTGGCCTAGCTCAAAACCTTATAAAAAGGAGGAAATTCCAATGATGTCGGGACAAATCTCAGCAGAAATTGGTCACTGGTATCGCCCCATAGACAACGATAATTTATTTGAAGTAGTCGCAATTGATTATGATGAACAAATGATCGAAATCCAGAATTTTGACGGCAATATCGAAGAAATGGAATTCACTGGTTGGAAGGTTCTTATTCCGGTGGAGATAGCGCCCCCCGAAGACTGGACCGGACCCTATGAAATTGACCGTGAAGATCCAGCGTTTAATTCTTACGCGATAAATGAAGCATTGGTACAATTAGAAAAAGCCAGTTAGTGTTGTAACTATTTGCCTTACTTCTAAAAATAGCTGTTTCTGTGTTCGAAAATGGTCACATAGTGTAGGTATGCTCACATTTCTTGCCGTACGCTAGCATATTTTAGAGGCTAGCTAAATAACTAGGATAAAATATACCGACACGGTAAATCGCTAACTCACTTTCTAAGACTTGGTTTATTATTTCATAGTTTGACCTTTTAATTCCCTGCTTAAATCACTCGATCTCACCTTCAAGCCTGTGTAAAATAGCGCCAAAATCATTTAAGCAAACACAGGCTATCGAGCATGTCAGAAAACACCAACCAATCACTCAGCTACAAAGACGCCGGAGTTGATATTGAAGCTGGCAATCAGCTTGTTGAAAGGATTAAAAGTGTTGCTAAGGCAACCAAACGACCCGAAGTTACCTCAAATTTAGGCGGTTTCGGCGCAATGTTCGAACTGCCAACGGGCTTTAAACAACCGGTACTGGTGTCTGGAACGGATGGCGTTGGGACTAAACTTCGTTTAGCCATTGACGCAGGTATTCATGACAAGGTTGGTATCGATCTGGTTGCGATGTGCGTCAACGACTTGCTCGTTCAAGGCGCTGAGCCTTTGTTCTTTCTTGACTATTATGCAACCGGAAAACTCGACATCGATACAGCCGCGAGTGTTATTACTGGTATTGGCGAAGGCTGTAAACAATCGAACTGCTCTCTTATTGGCGGTGAAACCGCAGAAATGCCAGGCATGTATGAAGGTGATGATTATGACCTCGCCGGTTTTTGTGTTGGTATCGTAGAAAAGTCAGAGGTTATCGATGGAAGTCAAGTCAAAAAAGGCGATCAATTAATAGGCCTGGGTTCAAGTGGTCCGCATTCCAACGGTTACTCTCTGATCCGAAAAATCATCGAAGTATCTGGTGCTGATCTTAATCAAGATTTTGACGGCAAGTCTCTTGCGGAAACCTTATTAGAGCCTACCCGGATCTATGTCAAATCGGTGCTTAAGCTGATAAAAGAAGTTAATTTAAAGGCTTTGTCTCATATCACCGGGGGTGGTTTACTCGAAAATATCCCGCGAGTGCTACCAACCGATACTTGCGCTCAGATCGATCAGTCTAGCTGGCAAACACCGGCAATTTTTAATTGGTTACAGGAAAAAGGTAACGTCGTCCAAAACGAAATGTACAAAACCTTCAACTGCGGAGTTGGTATGGTATTAGTCATAGGCGCTGACGAGCTTGATAGAGCATTGTCATTATTAAACGAATATGGCGAGCAAGCTTGGCATTTGGGCGAAATTATCGAAATGGATGAAGATCAGCAAGTAACATTCATCAAATAAGAATGCATCAATCTAGCTTATCTGCTGCTAATTTATTGCGAATTTGCAGCAGGTAAGCTGTTTTTCCACTAATGTTCTAAAGAAAATGGCCCAGTTAAAAATGCCAAATAAAAACATCGTCATTCTAATATCCGGCAACGGTTCCAATTTGCAAGCCTTTATCGAAGCGCAAAAATCCGCGGGTTTTGGTGGTAAAATTGTTGCGGTGTTCAGTAATAAAGCCGATGCTTATGGTTTAACCCGGGCTAAATCGGCAGGCATTCCTGCCCTTTCCATTCAACATATTGATTATCCATCAAGGCAATGTTTTGACCAGGCGTTAATGGATGAAATCAACCGTTATGATCCTGACTTAGTTATTCTTGCAGGGTTTATGCGAATATTGACGGCAACATTCGTCGCAGAATTTCGTGGCAGACTATTGAACATTCACCCTTCTTTGTTGCCCAAGTACCCAGGATTACAAACCCATAAAAGAGCACTCGACAATAAAGATGAATATCACGGGACTAGCGTGCATTTTGTCACCGAAGTGTTAGATGGTGGTCCTATTATTGCTCAAGCAAAAACCAAAATAAGTGACGATGATACTGAAGATCAGCTAGTCGCAAGGATCCAGGCGCTGGAACACCAGCTTTATCCAAGTACGGTGAGTCTGCTTCTAAAGGGACAAATCGAACTAAAACAGGGCGATGTATATTTTGAAAATAACAAGTTGGAACAGGCCATTGTATTCTAGATTTGAAGACCTATTTTGCCGCTTTTCTAGCCTTTCCCAAAAAACGACTCTCGGTACAGTTTTGAGCGACCAATCACAGCCAAAAAACCGTCACACACCAATTGTTTCACTATTATTGTTAATGCTTTCGACTGGACTTTCTGCCCAACAGACCGAGCCACCACAGACAGAAAATAAATCCGAGATTGCTAAATCAGTCGAAATGAGCCACGCTAAAATCAATGGCTCTGAAGAACTAACGGATCCACAGCAGACCGAAACACTTTCGCCGTCCGAGAATGAATCCAGTGTCCATGAACTATCCACTGTACAGAAAGATCAGTGGTTATTCTTACATAATTATGAGGCAAAATATGCGGTCCAGTCAGAAGGGAAAACTTTAGGCCATGCCACCAGAAGATTAACTTACAAAGATAACCAATGGATATTATCCACCCACGCAAAAATCAAAAAATATTTCATTAGCGTAAGAAATACCGAAACGACAGAATTTCATCTGCAAGATAATTTGTTAGTCAATCATCGATTTTATTCAAAAACCAAAATCACCTTTAAAAAAGCCCGAGTGATGGAACAGTTATTCGATTGGAAAAATAAACAGGAAACAGGTAAAAGAGGTGATAAAAGTTGGCAAATTCCCCTAGAGAAACAAGTCTTTGATAGGGTTTCACATATCATGCAGTTGCGCGCCGACCTATTGGCGGGTAAAAAGGTTTTTGATTACGATGTGAGTTACAAAGGAAAACTCCACGTTTATTCCTATATTGAAGAGAAAAAAGAGGTCCTGCAAACCAAAATGGGAGCGTTAACCGGCATTAAACTGGTCAGAAACAAACCCAATGGCGATGTATTTACTTTATGGCTTTGCCCAGAACTCAACTATTTACCAATCAAAATCGCACAATATGAACAGGACAAATCCGATATAACTTTACTGCTAGAATCTATCGAATACCAATCGGAATAGTTCTAGGTTCTAGGTTCTGAACTTCCCGCAGGAAGCAAGACAAGTCTTTATCTCTTATAGAGCTTATTACTTATCTTTTAGCTCGTAGCTATTCTACTTCAAGCAACTTTTTAACTTGCTTTTCAGTACTGCTCATACCGGCACGTTTACCAAACACTAATGCATCGTGAGCCGATTGGTTGTGGAGCTTAAAAGAGCGATACGCCAAAAGCCCACCGACGCGATTACTGCTAGCACAATGCACTAACGCTGGCTGCTCTAAGTTATTCATAGCGGCATCAAGCAGTTTAGCGTTTTTGAGGTTTATATCACCGCTGCCAGCAATTTCGATTGAAAGGTATTTCATACCCAATTTTTCGACTTCTAATTTCTCGTTATATCCATCAAATTCTTCTTTAGTGCGCAAATTGACAACTATTTTAGTGCCGCTTGCAGCGAGTAATTTAAGATCGGCAATACTAGGTTGGCCGCCCGTCATTAAATTGTAGGCCGGAGCTGCGGCATTAATCATGTCGAATTTAGCAAATTCGCCAGTATTTCCGGAAGCGTTGCAGACTGTAATGAAAACAGAGAGAAACAGTGCATAGACAATTCGAGCGGTTTGCATTGGAATGCTCCTATTACAAATGAGCTTGATTTAGCGGTGTTTGATTTTAGTCTATAGCACATGAAGAAGCCATTGATTAATCCTGTCGCTTTTAAAAATCGGTTAAATCGATGGTTTGATGTTTGACTTCTCACCTTCAATTCACTTAACCTTTGTGGGCTTTATAACAATCGCAGAGGTCACAAGATGTGTTTATCTAATCTAATTATTTTGCTTAATAAACTATCTATCAAGGAAAGGCGCAACCCGCCGCTAAAATTCATAAGCTCTACTACCGCTCTTTTATTGTTATTTTTTTGTCATTTTGCAGCAGCTAATTCTAATCTTTTAATTACCGAAGAGTTCAAGGTGATATCTATAAACGGTGCACCTTTCACCGACTCTCGGTTAAAAAAAATAACTTCGTTGAAGCTCTCTCCGGGAATTAATAAAATAGCGATTGAATATGAAATGGTATTCAGAAGTAACAGCGGAAATAATTTTGAAACCGTAAAGTCTGATATTTTTGTTATTAGTTTTCACCTCCAATCTGTCGGACAATATCGATTACAGTATTTAAAACAAACTAATCTAAAAGCTGCCAAAATTTTTATTCGAAATCCGATAGTGAATATTATTGATGACCAGGGCAGAAAAGTCGAATCCAGTCAGTTTTTCCCGGAGTCTCAATCGATCCGTTCGATTCATCAAAGCACAGCGAAGAAAATCGAACCACAACAATCGATACGACTGGTTTCAAAAGCAGCGATAGATAAAAGTAAAACACCTAATTCGCCTCAAACGGATGTGGAAGCGATGTTATTATATTGGTGGCAGCAAGCTAACCAACAACAACGCCAGTCATTTTTGAAGGAGATCAATCAGTCAAATTAGATTAAACATTATAAAGCGCTATTTCTTGCAGCGACCTCAAGTTGGTATTGGGACTTTGCAGTTAACAATTCCAGAAGATTTCTCGACCTTATTTTAATCGTCAACTTGAACAGAAAACCGGAGTATTCTAATCAACACAGGCACTAAAACTGTCTACTAATTCTCCATCTTCATAATCTTCGCATTCAGTTAACCGTCCGTCTTGATCATACATAAAAGCTCTGCCATAAATCATACCCTCTGCATAATTTGCGAGGTAAGAAACCTGACCTTTAGTATGGTTCTCAGTGAATAACCCTTCGATTGTGCCATTCGCTCGTGTTTGCGATAAGTCCAAGGTACCGTCTGAGTCGAATTCCTCTTCGACACCATTGGCAAAACAAAAGGGCCGCAGTATTATTATTGACAAGGATATTTGGCGACTGGTTAATTGAACTAAAGCAATATCGGACTATAATTATCCAGGATCTTAGCGATCCAATAACCAAGATCGCTGCAGTATTTCATAAACCTCGCAGGAGATATTTCGATGAAATTGACGACCAAAATAAGCCAACGATGGACACTATGTTTCGCAGCGGGATTGCTCTATATCATGGCCTGCGGTGGAAGCGGCGGTGATTCCCTGGCAAATAGTGGTGATACAATACCAGATCCATTTGCTTTCAGCGATCAGACAACCACCCAACTAATTACCTTTATCGAATCTGACCCCGTGACAATTTCTGGAATTGATCAAGCCAGTACAATCAGCGTAAACGGTGGTGAATACCAAATTAATGGCGGTAGTTTTACATCTGCGGCAGGCACAGTGTTCGCTAACGACTCGGTTAGGTTGCGAGTACTTTCAGCCGCCAGTATCAATCAAACTACATCGGCTAATCTAACCATTGGCGGCATGAGTGATAGTTTTGATGTGACCACCGATTCAATCATAGTTAGAACAGCTAATACCGGCTGTATCGCTCCTGAACAAGCCGATACCGGTAATACCAATATTCAGCTCGAAGATGCTTTTCCCAACTTATCCATTGCTTCATTGGTCGGACTGTATCAATCTCCCGGAGATGATTCCCGCTGGTATGCAATGTCTCAAAGTGGCAGAGTCTTCTGGTTTGACAACTCGCCCTCAGCGATCATCCTGAATGATTTTGCCGATTTAACTTCTCTGGTGCGTCACCAAGGAGAACAAGGTCTTTTAGGAATGGCATTTGATCCTCAGTATGCCACCAATGGCCGGGTCTATTTTTCCTATGTGAATAATAATTCACAATCGATTATTGCAAGATTAGTTAATCAGGGTAGCTTGCCACTAGACATTAATAACCTGGATATTTTATTCACTTTAGCGCAACCAGCTAGCAATCATAATGGCGGACATATTGCATTTGGACCTGATAACTTTTTATACCTTGGATTTGGTGACGGCGGTGGTAGTGGCGATACTTATAACAACGGCCAAAATACTCAGTCGTTACATAGCAGTATCATGCGAATTGATGTGAGCGGAACCGATTATACCATCCCATCCGATAATCCTTTTGTGAATGATCCTAACGTGCTAGACGAAATTTATGCTTATGGTCTTCGCAACCCGTGGCGATGGAGCTTCGACAGCCAAACCGGTGAGCTGTGGGTCGCTGACGTGGGCCAGGATACTTATGAAGAGGTGGATATTGTACAAGCCGGTGACAATTTAGGCTGGCCTGTTATGGAAGGCAATCATTGTTTTAATAGTGGTAGCTGTGATACTGATGGGCTGAACCTACCGGTAGCAGAATACGATCATAGCAATGGTGATTGTTCGATTACCGGCGGTTTTGTTTATCGAGGTCAGAATATACCCAGTTTACAAGGCCACTTTCTTTACGGAGATTTTTGTACCGGTACCATCCGATCGGTGGTCAGGCAAGCTGGCCAATCCTATCTTGCCCAGCAATTATTGATATCAGGCCAAAATATTTCAAGCTTTGCACAAGGCACAGATGGTGAGGTGCTGGTGCTCTCCATTGGCGGAAAAATATACCGCATCTCCGATAGCCAGGCAGGAACCGGCAATATACCAACGAACTTATCAGCCACCGGTTGTTTTGCCTCGACTGAAAATAAAAGCTACCCCGATTTTGTAGTACCTTTTGATATCGAATCCAAGTTATGGAGTGACGGCGAACAAAAAACCCGTTTATTTGCGATACCCGATGGTACTAGTATTAATACATTGTCGGACGGTGATTTTATCTACCCCGATCAAAGCATTCTGATCAAAAATTTTATTAATAATAACACCTATTTAGAAACTCGTTTATTTATGAAACATGTGACCGGTTGGGTGGGTTATAGCTATCGCTGGTCAGATGATCAAATGGACGCTGTTTTAGTGGCAGGCGTATTACCAGAAGCGATCAGTGTGAATAATATCCCGCATACCATTCCCTCGAGAGGACAATGTTTTTCCTGCCATACCAGCGCCGTTAATATCTCTTTAGGTACCGAAGCCAGCCAGCTAAACTTTATTATGACTTACCCCAATAACGTGCAAGGCAATCAGCTGGATGCACTGGCAGGCACAGGATATTTAAATGCAAAACCTGACGCGTCACAAATAACTTCAATGGCCAGCATTGACGATAATTCAGCCACAATTGAATCTCGAGCCAGAAGTTATTTACACGCTAATTGCAGCGGCTGTCATCGACCCGCAGGACCGGCTTCACAAATTGATTTTCGAATTCAAACGAGTCTGGCAGATACAATGGCTTGCGACCAGGTTCCGGCTAGTGGTGGCCTTAGTATTAGTGATGCTCGAATCATTGCACCCGGTGATAGTGGTCGTTCGGTGTTGATTACTCGCATGCAGAGCCTGGATACAAATGTCCGCATGCCGCCGCTCGCGACACAGCAAGTTGATATTCAGGCAGTTGATATTATGAGCCAGTGGATAGCAGGGTTGTCAGGCTGTCAATAATAAGCAGCCTTATTTGAATGTGTAAGGTCTACCCTTTTCATCTGTAACCCATTCATCTTGCGCATGATCGTACCATCCTGACTTTGGTGATGAATGCCCTTTAGAGATTATACTCACTAGCTTAATGTTTTTATTCTGAATAAGTAGCTCAATGACCTCATCATTAAGGTTATCAGCTATGGATTCAAATATATTTCTTAATTCGATAGCCTTGTATTTATCCCATTAGACAAGCAAATAAGGTTCGATTAAACTATGGCTTTCATAAAAATTATACTAATTTTAATCAATTAGTATAGAATACGGCTTGGATTGTGACGAAACAAATCGATTAGAAATGCGTAGAAAAAACTCCAAATGGAGGTGGTTGTATTCTCTGCGGTCTTATCCCTTTGGCTTGTTGTCTACTTCTGCGGAATATCTTGCATGGTTATTCGTTACTATGCATCGCGGCTTTACTAAGTATTGTTAGTACTTTTTTATTCAATTGTAATCCTCAATACCTACAGCCTAATCGATGAACTTCTTGGAATGACTAATGATTGTTTCCGTAAACCAATGCTTATATAGTTGCGGACAATGACATTTATTAATACTAAATATGGGATGAATGCAATGAATAAACCAAAAGGCGCCGGTGGAACTAGCGGTGGCATCGGACGTTATTTAATCGGCCTGTTTATGATGTGTACTGGAGGCTACCTTTTTCTTACCAAAATCATGGTAACAACCGGAGCTTTTTCTCACGGATTTGGCATGGGAACTCGTCTTTACGGCGTTGGAGGAGGTTTTAATGTTACCGGCGGGATGATTTTGATTCCATTTTTTATTGGCATATTTATGGTTTTCTGGAATAGCAATAACCCCCTCGGTTGGTTGTTAAGTCTACTCAGTGTGGTGGCATTAATCGCAGGTATTATTGTTAATATTCGAATGACCCTGATGCCAATGAACGGCTTTGATATTTTGATGCTAATTGTTTTGATGGCAGGTGGTGCTGGAATGTTTTTTAGCTCATTGAAAAACTTTGATAAATTGTTGGCATAGAAGAAATCCGCATGTTAAAGAACAAAAATATACAAGATATAGCAACGTTTCTAATACTCATAACTTTGATCTTCTTTTTATGGAACACTCCTGTACTTTATCCACTAAAGATTCTGGTGGTATTTTTCCATGAGTCGTCACATGCATTGGCTACTATTGCAACTGGCGGACAGGTAAAAGAGTTCGAAGT
>CAZOBX010000008.1:0-11890 GCA_964578045.1 uncultured Kangiella sp.
GCTATTAACTGATGGGTTACTCGATCCGTTACAAGCTTTAGATAAAATACAAAAATTCCATCATGTTAATCTGGATGTATTGCTAAAAGCGATTAACGCTAGTCTGGAGGCTTCTCCGGACCAAGCTGGAGGAGTAGAGAAATGAAAAAAACAACTAATTATCAATTTGAAGCGACGCGTAACAAAGACGGTGAGTATGTTTGTGAGACCTATACGGAAATGCAGCCAGAAGAAAATGGCGAAACAAAGAGCACCGCCTATTCCTCTCACCAAAGCTATCAAACCAGTCGAGAAGATAAATCAAATCAAAACCATCAGTCAACAAACTACGACTCGGCTGACGAAATATTTAATCAGACTTATATGAATAATATTTATTCAGGTAATGCTAATTATATTGATAATATGCGCCAGGAATTTGAACAAATGAGACGCTCAATGCTGAATCAAATGGAAAACTTCACTTTTATTCAAAACATCGGCAAGTAGGTTATGTCAATCGACGGCATGCAAAGTAAACTAGAGTTTAATTTGAGTTGTGAAGTAGCACTATAATGAGTGAGGTAGAAAATAGCGCAACGGAACTTATACAAGCCAACGTTAATCAATCGATTGCGTCTGCAGTACAGCATGCCACCGACCTTTTACGTAATATTACAACCATCGAAACAACGGTAATCGGAATTGCTTCGGCAAAATGGTTGGCTGAACCGGCTAATGTTGCCTATAAAGAAATTATTGACAATGCCAAGGAAAACATTACATTTGCCGTGGATAATTTAACCGCTGTTGGTACGGCTGGTAAAAGTGTTCTTTCCGACCTGGAACCAAAATAACGTTGAACGACCACTCAGATTATAAAATAAAAAGGTCTTCAATATAGTTGCGGTTTTCTGCCACTAATAACTCAGTCTTGTACTACAACCTCGGGGGATTCATTTGGATATATTTCGATAATGTTATGCGACTTTAACACAACATAATATGTCTATTTCAAAAAATAAACACGATCCCAATGCGAATCTATCATTGTGACGGTCCGACGTTTCGGGAGGTCGCGACGTGGCAATCTCACACAGTATGAGCTATATTAATCATTGTACATACCTTTTGGAGATTCCGTCGTTAGGTTCGTAAACGGTGCATCCTTGCACCACTACTGCCGTATCGTATCTCCCGATACATCGGACCGTAGCAATGACTGCGTTTTGTTAAGTATGTATCTGCTGAAAGTTAATGGATTATCCCAGGTTCAGTTTGTTTGACATATATAAGAAATCCTTAATTGAATTGGATGTTAACAGCCACAGTTGATGGTCTGTTGGATGCTTTTGGGCGAATAAAAATACGTTTTGTATTGGTTTTATTGGATTTTCGGGTTTTTTAGTTTGGCACAGAGTATGCAGTTTTAAGATTAATAAAGACAGGAAATGATGGAGATTTATTCGGATTTGTTTAGTTGATAACTTAATCTTAATCAAAGGCGGGTTAGGTACAAAAAGTTTTATGTCTTTATATGAGTTAATCACAAATGATATTACTAACAACTAAAAGGATACAAAACCAATGACAACAAATACTTTAACGGTGTGTTTCTCTGGCACCGACTGCTGGCCAGATCACGGTTTAGTACTGAGAGAGCCGGATGAACAAAAATGTTACAACAGTGAGACGGGTTACATACCTTCAAGAATACACGATGAACTGTCGAGTAAAAAATACCACACACGCATGATACCTGGATGTGGCAAACCCTATAATGCGTTGGTTAAGACCTTGAACGTGATGCAGTGGTACCGAGAATATGACCCCGAAACAGAAAGCTTCGAAGTGTTGTCACAAAAACCTGGGAAAATATATACCGATTCTTTATTTGGTCATTCAATAAATGTACTGGCGGCCCACGCAATGAGCTTGATCGTCGGAGCGCGAGTTCAACTGCTTGAGCCAAAAGTTAAAGTTACAGACACCAATATGACGATTGCTACAGACAGTAATTCAATTTCTACTGCATTGGGATTAAAATGCGAGAGCGCTATAGAAACTGGAATACCGAGTGAATCCAAGCTCTGTTGGTTAGAAAAAGATCTTAAAGAATATGATGAGGCGGTGACAAGGAAATGGGATACCATCAACTTAATAGGGCATAGCCGTGGCGGTATTGTTGCGGTTGTTACGGCCAATTTTATTGCTCGTTATTTGCCTGGTGTGAAAGTCAATATTATTGGGTTAGATCCAGTGGCCGGGACTGGTACTTTACCGGAGCATATGTGTACGTTAGCTCGTATTAATGCAGGTTCGTATGTGGGAATTTATGCAATAGATGAAACTTCTAAGGGATTTAATGCGATGGTGCCAAAGGTACTGCGTGAACCAGGAATTAGCTGGGACCCGCTAACAGAAGCATGTGATTCTACTGTCGCTAGCAACAAAAAATATCGTTTAATTTATGGTCGCGGACGACACGCAACCATTCCTGGCTCGCGAGTGTCCGACGGTACATCCAATGTTGAAAAACTCAGCGATACTATCGGTTGCGTTGGCAAACTGGCGTGGTGTTTATGCTGGAAACAATTGCAAGCATGGGGAACAGGAATCCAAGGGGATTGGACTAATACCGAGGACGTACAGAGTTGGAAAGTTCGTGTGCTCGAAAGCTCGAATCAATTCTATGAAATGCGAAAAACGCACTACACGGGAGGTAATTATCTTTTTAAAAATCTGCGCGGAATTACTTCATCGGCTGGAAGTAATTCTTTTAAATGGGAATACTTAGAAAAGTATATAGACAAAGATGCAGATAAAAGGACGGGTAGAACTAACGAAGTAGGAGAGGTGACTACTGCCCACGTAACCTGGGAGGCTTTGACAACGCTTGCTGATGACGAATTTTTGCCGGCATTTAGTTAATACCCAATTGTTATCGTTCGGCCGCTCGAATTTTCCTAGAGGATGAAAACACAAGAATAACCTAACTTCAGTTTTTATTAGGTACTCTGCTTAGAACCATGGAAGGTATTTTTTAGGCAAAAGCTAAGTAACAATAAATCAAATGGTTCTGTTTTACCACCTTCTAAAACCAATCAAAAAATTTCTGCTTATTTGAACAGACTAGTAAATTCTTATTTATCAAGTCAGCAATATAAAAAATAGAGATCTAGCAAAGCTAGGTCGTCAACGACCGCTATGCCCGTTCGATTGGATGTTTTAGGGGGGAATGTAAAGGATAACTCTTATTTTATCGGGTTGTTGCTGAAAATCTATTTGGCATGCTGATTGCTTTATTTAGTTTTGACGAGGTTATGAGTTAAGTGTTTAGACAAAACGTTAATTTAATTTTAATTATACAATTTTTAATTGAGAAACGAAATGAGTGATAAACTAGAAAGTTTTAAAACGAGAAGAGGTGATATAAATCACTGGTATGTTGTGAAAGACAGCGCGGTCGTTAGTTATGCTCGCTGGTCATTGTTACACCGTGAAACAGATGCGGCAACGGACGTAATTAATTATCTACACGAATACCGAACCTATGAAGAATATTGCACAGTTGTTGCTAATTTTTGTGCGCTACAAATTTGTTTTTGGCATGAGGAGCATGATGAAAAAATAAAACAAACAATCGAAAAGGTTTTAGCAAAAGAGAGTTTGCTACGAATTTGGGGGACTGCTGGTTCAGGTATAATGCAGCTAAGAAGGTTAGTGGATACTGGAAGGAACTGGCATACAGAATACACGTCTGAGCATCTACGTTTATTTGGAGCAGTGATAGAAGAAATCGCCGAAATTGCTGGAGGTGATAAAGCGAAGATAATTAATTTCAATTTAAATACTGCGGAAGGTATTTGTAAAGTAAAATCTTTTAAAAACCTTTTTGACGCCATTCAATTAATGAAAACGCGATTTAAAAAGTGGACAGGATTTGCAGGGTATGATTTTTTTAAAAAGGGGGAAAAACGTACTCGAGTACGAGCTACTGAAGTTCAGTTAACGGGAAAAATGGACGCCATCGCGACGGGAGGTGGCAAGTATGGTTCACTTAGTAATGCTAAAATACAAATATTAAGAACACTCAATTATGGGAACGTAGGTACTGCAATTCATAGAGTTGATGATTTAAGCTTAATTGGCCGTATACAAAACAAATATGCATTACCTATGGGGGCTGATATATCGGGAACTACCAGTGATATCATGGGAATTATTGAAATACTAAATAATGAATTATTTTTTCCAGGACTAAAAGCACAATTTCAGACCGTTCCAAAGTTTATACAGATGCTTGGTCCTATATTAGCTATGGTAAAAAACCGACACCACACATTCTTAGAATGTGGTCTAGTTTTTAATATGCTCGGAGTAAATAATGATGGAATTGTGGCAGAGGAAGGGAATTTAGCAGGATATCGTCCTTGCCAATATCAAGCCCTAATAGAAATGATTCCAAAAAGCGTGCGCGATACAGGCGAATATGGGTATGAAGAAACGAGTAACGATATTATCGAACTACTAAAAGAATATAGTCTGACTCCCGTTAAAACAAAAATGCCATTCGAGTTGAGTACTGCTTATGAATTAAAAGGTACGATTTACGGTGGATCTATTGGTAGTTTAAAGAGCAATGCGTGGGAAGAAGGTGGAATATTTACATTAACTAAAGGACAATTAACTAATGAAATTTGTAATTGGTACAGAGTGTTAAAGGACGAATCGACTAAAAAATTCAATAAGCTTATCGAAGATGCAAATCCCATAGAGGAGTGACACTATTTGTTGAATTAGAGAATTTAACAAGACAGTTTTATGAAATGTAATAGCAATAAATTTAATACTTACATAACCGCGCGAGAGCAGAGCAGAATAATGATAGAACAAACTAATATAGGGCGGGGCGAAAATGCTAGCAAATGGTTAGCACCGTTTATTGTCACAAGAGGTGAGAACGATGCGGCATATTAGACAACATTTTGACCTGGCCAAGCTTTTTGACACACCCCAGTTAAGTAACTTTTCTCATTTCTAAATTTTCTTTTTCAAATTGGTTCGGACTTTTGTAACCCAAGTAAGAATGCATCCGAGAGCTATTATAAAACATCGTAATGTATTGTAGGATATCTTGCTGTGCATCATATCGAGTTTGATAATGCCGCCAATGAACTCGTTCTTGCTTCAACGTACCAAAGAAACTTTCAACGACACTAGTACCCCAACAGTCACCTTTTTTACTCATGCTTCCTTTAAAGCCATGGAGCTTAAGCAATTTCCGAAAAGCCTTACTTGCATATTGAGAGCCTCGATCTGAATGATGATTTGGCCTTCGCTGCCAGATTGCCATCTGTAAAGCATCGCACACCAAACGGGCTTTCATACGAGAACTCATGCTCCATCCAACCACTTTTTCAAGAATACAAGTCGATCACTACTGCCAAATAAAGCCAGCCTTTCTGAGTCCAAATATAGCTCACATCCGAGGCGTAAACCGTATCCGGTTTATCGACATTAAATGGTCGCTTTAGCAAGTTATCAAACAATGGCAACTTGTGGTTGCTATTAGTCGTCACTTTAAACTGATACTTGTGACGAACCTCGACCCTGGCTTCTTTCATCAGCTTACTCGCCTTGTTACAACTCATTGGATAACTCAAAGCATCCAGGGCTTCCTTGACCCGACGGCGGCCATAAGTATGGTCACTTCCTTCGACGATTTTCTTAACACATTCCACCATTTCATTATGCAGCGGAGCGGTCACTTTATTAGCCTGACGACGCTGATAACTATAATAGCTGCTCCGACTAACACCCAAAGGTCGACCCATCAGGTCGACAGGCCAGGTCTTCCTTGCACCACTACTGCCGCGTCGTACCTCCCGATACGTCGGACCGTAGCAATGACTGTGTTTTGTTAAGTATGTATCTGCTGAAAGTTAATGGATTATCCCAGGTCCAGTTTGTTTGACATATATAAGAAATCCTTAATTGAATTGGATGTTAACAGCCACAGTGGATGGTTTGTTGGATGCATTTGGGCGAATAAAAATACCTCTTGTATTGAATTTTGTGGTTTTTATGGTTTTTTGAGTTTGGCACAGAGTATGCAGTTTTAAGATTAATAAAGACAGGAAATAATTGTTCTCCATTCAAGTTGGATGTTAATAACCGCAATGGATTCTTTGTTGGATACTTTTGGCCAAATGAAAGTGTGATTGGGTTTCGTTTATGGGCGTTTATAAGGTTTTTTTGATTTGGCATAGTGTATGTAAAACCAAAATTAAGAATGTTTAAAAACAGCGAATAAAATTGGTGCGTGAACAGCTTTATCAGGCTGGTAACTTAAAGCTAACTAAAGCGAAATTTAAGTTGTCGTTGAAAAAAGTCATCTGTGAAAAAATATTTAACTAAGCATCGCTGAACGGGCTTCGAAAGTTCCCTTAACTCAATACTATTAGATTGAGTTTGAATTTACACCACTTTGTTCTTTTAATATTTGACCCTTTTGAACCACATACCTAAGCCGTTTTATTTTTTGAAATCCATTATATCTCGTAGTGGTGTAGGCTTGAACGGCTCATTTTCTTTTTGGTTTCTACTTACGGTCTTTGTGACTGGTCTCGTTTCATCAATGTTTTTTGGTTTTAAGGCGTCCAGTATTGTCGCATAGTTTTCTTTTATACTGGTGCAACTTTTTTCAATATAGTGCTGCAAGCTAATAAGTGTATTTTCATGCAGTTCTCGAGCTTCAAACTCCTTACCTGCATCCCAATTACCTCGAGCCTTATCTGGATCTGGCGTTCCCTGAAAAGCGTTAGAAAGTACTGCCCTGGCAGCGTTTACAGATTTCATGTATTGCTGATAACTAAGCTCTATTTTATCTGCAAATTGACTACTTTTACCAATATCGAACACTTCAATATCCGAATTAATAGTCATTTCGCATTGTTTAAATCCATTGAGAACGGCAATGTCGTCTTGTTCCAATTTACCAGCTGCAGTTTTCAGTAATCGTTCAAATTCAAAAGTATTTTCCACTTTTCTTACCGTATTCGACTGGTGTTGATTGTTTTCGCTTACTGGATCGGTCATTAACCTTCCCTCGTTGTTATGTTAAGAACTTACTACCAGCAATTCTCGTACCACTTTTAGTAAGGAAATGATAAGAAAGAAAAGGCCGACTTAATCCTCTAATAAATCAGGAGTGGAGTTTTTTATCCACTCAATAGTGTTTTCCTGCATTATAAAATTCTTCAACCTCTCACCAATAGGCAAACAGACAGTACCCCCCTGGCCAATTTCATATTGGCACAGTATTAGCATTGCTCAAGGACATGTTTAACTAACAATGACAATTGATTTATTCGCTAATCACAAATAGGTAACATTATGTCACATCCAGATCTAGAAAAACTCGCCAAAGCTGATAGTAATGGAGACACAGATAAGTACACGGTAGACAAATGGAATGAACTAAGGGATAAGTATATCGTCATTCTTGAAAAGAATGATCTTGAAACGTTGATTACATACAGTAACAAGCAGTCTTCTTACAAAAGTCAATCCAGATATGGAATACTGTACCCCTTTCTTCGTCTTTTTTGTTTTGCAGATAATTTCCTAAAAAGTGATGGTACAAACGAAGCGTCAGTCAAATTTGAAGGGAAATACGATTTGGAGGAGGTTCACAATAAGCGAGTTAAAGAATTTAAGAAAGCAAAATCACTAGATGTTGATCAGATTAAAGAACTGTTGTACTACAATACTTTTCGATGTTACACGGTAGGGCTTAACCTAGAGTCGTGGGTTAACAACAACCAAGGAGTAAGGGGTTTTATTAATAAGGATAAATTCGATGCCCTGCCAATAGTCAGCAAACTTATCGAGCCTATCGAGGCTTTAAGGTTACAGTTGTTCCATCTCTCTTCTGCGGTTTATTACCATGTTAAAAAAACAACAGGCATTAAAATAAAAATCCCTAAGGGATATGATATCTTTAGAAGGGAATTTGCCCTCTATACAGCCGGTACGATCATGAAGAAACTGGAGAAAAACTGCGAAACCACCAACACAGAAAAAAATATAATTGAGCAAATCAATAAGTATATTACTTCGTATTCTGCATTGATTGACGAGCTTATCAATATAGCAACAATAGCACTCAATACAGCTAATCAGAATATAAGCAGTGTGGATGAGTGCTTGAAGTTGATTGGCGCAGAAGGTGCCAGTAGTGAGAAGGTCGGAATTAAAATTAAAATAAATGAGAAACTTACAGTATTAAATAAGGCGTGGTTTCTTCCAGATGATGCATTGAATATCAATAACTTGTTAAAAAATTTTTCTCAATGGCGGAGCCGTGCCGTATACAATAGAACCAATATACTTGCGAGTATTCGTTTAAGTATAGAAACTCACAACAAGATTATTTCAGAAACTGGAACTAAGAAAAAACTGAATATTGCTAAAATAAACTACTATACCTCTATCATAACAAAAACCATTGGAACGCTCAGCGATAACCTTAGTGTTTTTGTTCCCGCAGCCGGTGAAATTCTTCTCTCTCCCATATCAGCCCTAACCACATTGGGTGAGCAAATCGTCACTGGCAGCGGGGAATTGAATCTAAAGCAAATTGAAATTGCTACTTCATATAATGAAATTAGTAAAGATGAAGTTAAAATAGTAGATGATCTTTGGACCAGCGTGCTAACTGATATTGAACGTTTTATTAAAGAGGGAAAGGAATATGTGGCTAAACCTCAGGTTAAACCTGAGGTTTAAAATTAGCCGTCTTTAATATTACTGTTTTCTGTGCTTATTTGTTGTTCGTCAAATTATACCGAAAGCACGCCGGACATCCATTGCTGTAATGTGCGTGACGAGAGGCAAGCTATGCTTTTCGATGGATTATTCCATCGTAAAGAGAGACGGTTACCATTTTACTTTCACTAGAATTTTATGCATGACTAATCTTAAACGGTTGATACTTTAATTGAACTGATGTGACTAACGAAAAGTTGTATAGCTAAGCGGTGAGAACCTAGTCGCATCTTGCAATTATCAGTAAAAGAACGAATAACTGCCAGAATAATTTTACTTACCTTTGGATAGCAAGAAAATAGAATGTGCAAATGAAAAAATTGAGATTGGTAGCACAAGGAGTTATAAATGAATAGCATGGCACAAGTTATCGACGCCATTGCACTAATAAACGCAATGACTGTCGCTCTATCTCCTAGTATGGCTATGGGCAATTTATACATCACTATTGCCAACTCCATGGGAATGGCTGCAATGAATCAGGTATTTTCTCAACAACAGGCGAATATAAATCATCAAGCAATATTAGTCGCTGGTATTAGAAACCTATACGCCTGATTAGACTAGTCTAGATTACTGAAATTTGCTGCTATTCTATTCATAGAGTCGTATCAATATATACATGCAGGTTGTATTAGTGAAACCTAAAAAAATTTATTTGAGGATTGAAAAAAATGGCTAAACAGGATGATACATCGACCACTCTATCGCAGAGTAGTACCACAGATGCATTATATAACCAATCATTAAAGCTACTTGATGACGCCATCAAGGAATGTAATCTTGATGGTTTTTTACCATCTCCTTTGAATATTCCGCAAAAATTCAATGCGAATGATTCTAACAGGACTACAGCTTCGCAAGAACCTGATTTCTTTTCATTGGCAAACGCATTATTTAATCAACAGAAACAATTATTTTCTGAGCAAGAAGTTCAAGACTCAGAGGCACAAAATCAAGGTTTGAATGATCAGGACCTTCTTAATCAAGATCTCCTTAATCCAAACCAGCTTAGTCCAGGACTAGCTGAACAAGCAATAACGCCTCAAGAGCCCTCTCAGCAAGCCGGTCATGACAGCACACAACCCACTGCAGATGAAAGTTTGGCAGCGATCAATGACTTGTTAAATTCTGCTTGATCAAGCGTTATCAATTAATATGTGTTTTCTCCGTTAGGGGATACTCAGTGAATAATAGGGGAGTAAATAAGTCTTGCCATACCAGCGGGATTTTGCCGCAACAACAGCTGCAGGATAAACTGAAGGTTAAATTGGAGTACAGCACACAGCTTAACCTGGAACAGCTAGAGACCGAACTGCCGATAGCTTTTTACAGCCTTTTAAAGTACTGGCAGGAGAAATCAGCTCAAAGCAATAGTAAATCGTTAAATAAGAGTTTATCTAAGTCAGAGCTTGAGAATTTTTCAATATCATCAATCATTAATAGCATTCCCCGCCAGCAAATATTGCGACAACAGTTAACCGTATCCAATCATAAAATTCTCGCTGAACTCATCGCGCTGGTCAAGCCGAACCAGCTGTTTTTGCTATACCTACAATTATTGCCACGACCCTGTATTCCATTAGTGCAACCTCAAGCGTCACTTTTTTATCGCCAACTATTAACGACAACTACGAACAGGCTTTGTTACTATGCGATTATAAATGATTGCGACCAAATTATCACAGATATCTACAATCCCAATTTATTACAACACTTTCGCTTTGTCGGTTTTAAATCCGACTCACAGAAAAATATCGACACGCCATTAAAGAACATTATTCGTTTAACGTTGGATTTATGAAAGTAAAAAAGGTTGATTCCGCTGAGTAAAATGGTCTCTAGTGTCCCTAATTCCGTTTACATAGGTCAAATAAATCCAAACTGAAGTTTGTTTATAAAACAAAAAGATAAAATTATGCCCGCCTAACTTATCGATGCCCTTGTAAAGTTCTCCTATAAAAAAAATATTCAAGAATAAATACCAAAAAAACGTTACTGGCACAGTTAGTGCTATTACCTTTGTATGGATTCATTTTAGACCTGTTTTTTAAATGAAACTGTCAAAAATGAGTAATCCAACACAACCCTTATAAGGGGATCAACCTTAAGTGAATAAGGAGAACAAACATGGCTCAACCAGAAGAAGTTAACGGCGCGGTTATTGATGCCGTTACAGCAACAAACACCAAAGTACTAGCGGAAGCACCAGCCATGGCAATGGGTAACTTATATCAAACCATAGGAAACTCAGTCGCCATGGCCGCTGCTAACTCGGTGTATGCACAGCAGCAAGCCAACGTGAGTTGTCAAGCTGCAAACACTCTTGGGATCACTAAAATGTTTTCTCAAAATAAACCTGGCTAATAAATTCAGCTAAGGATTTTAACTTTAAACAATCGGAGAAATATTATGGCTCAACCAGAACTTGTTAACGGTGCAGTTATCGATGCAATTACCGCAACCAACACTAAAGTTTTAGCGGAAGCACCTGCAATGGCCATGGGTAGTTTATACCAGACTATTGGTAACTCAGTAGCTATGGCAGCAGCGAATGCAGTGTATGCGCAGCAGCAAGCTAATGTGACATGTCAAGCGGCTAACACCCTTGGGATCACTAAATTGTATGCTCAAAATGCTTAAGCTAGTTCTATTTTAAGCGTTTAGAAAATACACATTTAGCTCCGCGTCATTCCAACAGTCAACTTAATCGATTTGACGCGGGGCTAACCCTACAATCAATTATATAGAGCTGAGAATTTATTCACTAGAGAAATATTTATCCTTCTCAAAAAGAATTACTCTCAATCGGAGAAATTATAATGGCACAACCAGAACTTGTTAACGGCGCGGTTATTGACGCAGTATCAGCAACCAATACTAAAGTACTTGCGGAAGCACCCGCGATGGCAATGGGCAGTTTATATCAAACAGTTGGTAACTCAGTCGCGATGGCTGCGGCTAACTCGGTGTATGCGCAACAGCAAGCCAACGTGACTTGTCAGGCCGCAAATACTCTGGGAATTACCAAAATGTTTTCTCAAAACTAATTTATTTAGTTAAAGAAAACATAACATGA
>CAZOBX010000008.1:11900-25992 GCA_964578045.1 uncultured Kangiella sp.
CTATTTAAACTTTTAATTAATCGGAGAAATATTATGGCACAACCAGAACTGGTAAACGGCGCGGTCATTGACGCAGTTACTATCGCTAATACTAAGGTACTGGCAGAGTCACCGGCCATGGCGATGGGTAGCCTTTATCAAACTATTGGTAACTCAGTCGCAATGGCGGCAGCCAACGCTGTTTATGCGCAACAACAAGCTAATGTTACTTACCAGGCAGCAACTACGCTCGGTATCACGAAGTTGTATTCCGCCAATAAGTAACTAAGTGATAAGTGGTGTTATACGATGTTGTTGGGTTTTAACTCTCGCTAGATATAACTGCTCTACGTTGCCGTTAGTTAACGGAAAAGTAGGAACTGTTTATTGCTGGCGGGAGGCTCAACTATATAACAACTAACTCTGTAATCATAAAGGAGATAACGATATGAGTGGATCAGAAAGTGGTGTTATTGACAGCTCAAAAGCAATCAATGATGAGGTTTTGGATCAAAGTGTTGCCACTTTGAGAACACTTTCATTAGGAGGGTTAGTTAATGCGTTGTCATTAACCATGCTCAATAATACCTCAAATCAATATGCATCGCAGTCACTGGGTAATTCAGCCATGGTGGCGGCATGTGAAAAAATACTCAGCAGCTAAAAATTAGCCACTGATAAGCAAAGGAGAGAAACAATATGAGCGACGAAGAAACTAAAAGTATCGGAGTATCTAGCTGCATCAGTGGCGACTTCGAACCGATTGCCGATGATACATCTGTTGGCAACAAATGGTCATTTAGTTATAACAAAAGCCAAAACAATATTACTATGGGAGTTAATATAAACACACCTGCAATGTTGCTCGACATGACCGCTCAATCGCTAAAATCAGAATTATTACTTGATGACATTAACCAGTTACTTCATTGGTTATTTCAGGTGAAAGTGGTTATTCAGCAGCAGAATCCTGCAAAGAAATTATCGTCGCCGAAAAGTGAAGAACCCGCAACAAAAAGCTAGACTTTGCAAAAAACGGTAAAATTAGTTTGTTATTACGAGGTAAATCATGAGTGAGCCAGATGACACAAAAAAAGCGAAAATGGGAATACATTCTTATGACGCGGCGGCGGCGGCAGTAGCCCAATCGATAGCTAACGCCGCTCAGGACCAGGTTGATTTGATCCGCAATCAAAACTTTATTAAAACCATAGCCATGGGGAATGCTTATGCAAAGTGGCTCGAAAATCCGGTGATGAAAGACGAATTTAGGGCGGTGATTGAAACATCCAATGTCGATGAACCGAAATTCGCCTTGGCAAAAGAAATATTTAGGGCTTTCGAGTCGCAAAACTTCAAATCCAAAAGTGGAGCCGAACAGGCTGCTTCTACAGAGTGAACAAGCCAGCAAGTTGAGTCGTCTTTCGGCGACTTATATTTACCCTGAATTCAATAATATACCTTCTTTTATCTTTTGCAAGAGCAGAAATTCATTGCTTTTTAAGGCAAGCCAACATTTGCGTCAGTTGGGGGTCATGAACTTCAGGAAGTCGATTTTCCTCTCGACCATTGTTTTTCTTTTTTACAGAATGCTCCTTTGTAACCATATTGTTTTTTTTGTCGAAAGATTGATGATGGCTACTTTTAGCCTTCTTTAGGAGTTTATTAGTTACCTGGTTTAAGCTGTCAAGATTCAAAGCAGTTTTAGTAATCTCGGTAGGGCATGAAAATTGTTGTAACTGTTCAGCAGGTTGCAAATACCAGTCAAAGTGATTATCAATGTTCATAAATATTTAATATCCGTAAGCAGTGATAATAAAGCCGTGATCTGATAGCCAATACAAGATACAACTTATGAGTATTAAATTAGTAGATTGATTAAGATTAAAAATAGGCAAGTATCATTCCAGAATATTAAAAGACAGCTTTATATCGAAACAACTCGGAAATAAAGGGTTTAGTGAAATAGTTATGGTGAAGATTTTTATCAGTCTCCTAATTCAATCTTTGATGGTACATTCTAATTCTAATCTCAACAGTGGTGAATTTAAAACCTCAACAGACCCCAATATAGATATTAAGTCCAATAATATATTTTTCATTAAAATAGCGGGAAAAACGCGGTTGATTTCAACCAGAATCTATTCATCATGGACACTAAGGTCCAGTTACATATCTTGGCATGAACGCTGCTTAATTAGATGGGAAAAAGGATTCTAATTAAGCATGCTCGTTAGATAACCTAAAAACTCGATTTACAATATCTAAAACAGGTTGATTAGTAACGAACTACTAATAAGTTAAATGGATTGGAGAAAATGAATATGCCAGTAGAATCAATAAAAGGTAATTTTGAAATTGAACGTCTCTTGAAAAATATAGCCGTCGATGTTACCGATGAACAAATGGCGAGTTTTGAAATGTGGAAAAACTCTTACAGAACTTATGAATCTTCATGGGAAAGTTTTGAATTGCATCAAAGTGTTGATAATGCCACGTTAGTAAAAACAAAGATTGGAGTGGTTCTGGACAAGGAAGACTCAACAACTTCTACGCTTTCCTTATTGTTTCAACAAGCACCGGATCCCGCCGACGCAAAAGGTCTTTGGGATGCGGGACAAGAAAAGGTCCGAAGAGAAAATGCGGAAAAAAACCTCATTGCGTTAAAACAAGAGGTGACTCGTATTAATACCTTGCTTAAGCTCAATGGCAGGACTGTTGCTGACTTCTTAAAAGCTAACCGACAGCCCAATGTAACGGCTGATCTGAAAACAATGGATACGCCAGACTTAGTATCCGAAGAGATATTGCAAAGAGATGTATTTGAATCTAAAGTTGAGCCAGCAGATATTCTGCAGAATGAATCTGAAGTGGAAGATGATTACTGGTTGTTGGATGCTTTATTTGACGATGATGACTAGGGCCTGGTGAAGTTGGTCGTTTTCTTTCGAACAAAAAATAGGCATAACTTTTGCTTTGTTGAATAATACGCTCCCCCTTAGTACACGCGAAGCAGTATAATTATAGTGGTAGCGTCTAGAAAATATGACAAATTACGATCAACTAAATTGGGAGTAAATAGAATGATAGATTTTACATTTATTAGCAGGCTCGAAGGAAGTACGTTGAAAGGGTATGTTCCAGATCCAGATGGTAGTCAGTCCGGCGTAACCATTGCATCAGGATTCGATATCGGCCAGCGATCGGCCGAAGAAATAAAAGAAGCTTTTTCACTTGAACTAGCCGATAAACTTTTACCTTATGTTGGAAAAATTAGACAGGAAGCCGCAGACTTATTAGAAGATACGCCTCTAGAAGTGACAGCAGAGGAGGAAACGCAGATCGCGAATTATTGTAACGCATCTGCTGAGACAAAGTTAAAGTTTGAGTGGTCTAATAGTAGTTCCCTTGTCGAATTTGAAACGTTAGAAGATGCTTGTCAGACGGTAGTGGCTTCGGTTGCTTTTCAATACGGTAATTTAAGAACCAAAACGCCTAATTTCTGGAATCAGATCATTTCGGGAGACTGGCATGACGCATTGGCAAACCTTCGCCATTTTGGAGATAAGTATCCTACTAGAAGAAACAAGGAAGCTGATTTGTTGGAACAGTGGTTAGAAAGCTAAATTCAATCAAAAAAACCCGGGTAGTCTCACCATGAGAGCTCCCGGATATCATCGTTTTAATTCGTTATCATCCACTATTTTATACTGCTACCATCTTCGGGTTTAAGATTTTTATTTTTTAGAGACTTAGCTTCAATTTTTTCACCCTGTATTCTCATGCTAAAAAACATGGCCAATTTCAACCAGTGACCAATTATAGATGGTCATTTATAACCTTTTAGAGATTTCGGCATAACTTCTGCTTTATTAAAATCAAAATAACAATGCAAGTACAAGTGTGGAGATGTTGTCTAAACAATATCTGTTCAGTCATCCATTCTGAAAGCATCTTTTATTTTACACTCATTCAATTTCTATTAATGGAGATCTCTTAATGTCACTCAAAATACGATTGCTCTTGTTCAGCTTGTTACTTTCAACTAGTATTCACCTGGCTAGTTGTTTGGCAGAAGAAAAAATACCAAGTTCCGTTCAGGGGCCGCTAAAAGGTATTGATGTCTCACACTTTCAAGGTGTAGTGCAATGGAAAAAAGTAGCCAAGAATAAAATATACTTTGCTATTGCTAAAGCAACTGGTGGTGAAACTTATGTTGATCCACAATTTGCTACTAACTGGCATGGAATGCGGGCAAACAATATTATACGGGGAGCCTACCATTTCTTTTATGCTCACGATGATCCGGAAAAACAGGCGCGTAACTATTTAGATCAACTAGGAATATTAAAACCCACTGATCTTCCACCGATACTAGATATAGAAATTCTAGACCATGTGAGTGCTGATGTTCTAAGAAAGGGCGTACTCAGATGGTTGGAAATTGTTGAAAAAGAAACTAAACGTAAGCCTATTGTTTACACAAATCCAAGCTTTGCTCAGCAGTATCTAGCTGACGTTAAGCTAAGCGAATACCCTTTGTGGATAGCAAGTTATTCTCCGAAATTGGACGTGCTTCCATTTCCCTGGCAGGGTAAATGTTGGAGTCTTTGGCAATATTCTTCACACGGAAAAGTTGCTGGAATTCAAGGATATGTTGATATGGATAAATATAATGGAAACCTGAGTGATCTAAAACATTTTATCAAGGATACTTTGCTTTAACTTAACCGCTTCAATCTCATTGACACAGTTGAACTACAATGATTTAAGCGAACGCTATCTTTCGCTGGAAAACAAAAAAGGAATTGATGGTTATCAGTTAACTAGCAATTTCTTGTTTTCTAAAGACGAAAATAGTTTTCTCTTTATATTTGTGTTCAAAGGGTTATTTAAGTTTTTATCATTTTAGTTTAAAACAGAGAATGCTCTTAAATGCTAACCGTAGGTAACAAGATATTTATCTGTGCCGGAACAAATACCCGTATTGATCTGGACCAGATTAATTGTATCTGGGAGACTATGCTGCGGTCTACCGGGGAAAAAATATTGGATATCAACAACGCTATTGCTTCAGAAGAAGGACAACAACTACAAGAGGCATTACAGCAAGCCATTGACAATTCAAACAGGCAATCCGCTCGTTTTAAAGAAGTTTTGAAAAACTGGTTGATGGCTCCTGAAAGCGAAGTGGAAGACAATCTACGGCCTAAGCAGACGTCATTCAATGGTTTACATCAATGTTATAACCAGCAATACCCACAACAAAAGCACACACATCGTAAATATCCACACTGTAAATATAATTGTTGGTATGAGGTCGCTTTGGCGTTAAATGGTTGGGCATACTCGAATAATTGTAGACAATACGAAAAAAAACTAGCGCGAGAGAACTATCAGAACCTCTATTTAGACTCGCTGATAAACTGTTTGATATACAAACTTTACTCGAAGCTCATGGTTACAATTGAAAAAAAAGACAGTTTAAATTATCCCTTAACGATGGAACTTTTAAGCGGACAGACATTAATCAGAGAGTGTTATACGCTACAAGGATTACAGTCGGCAACAGATTTTGGATATTACCGCATTGCGTTAAATGACCGGTTTAAATCAAGTAAAGCCGTAGCGAACAGAGTGGAAGACAATACCCCTATGGCGATACTTAAAGCGCCGCAAAAATATTGTCTTAAAGATAAAATAGTGTTGTTCCATGATATGGCTGAATACCTGGGCGATCATCAACCCTGGAATCCACAGACTGCAGGACAATGGTTGATAGATTCAGAGTCAGAAGATGATGCTAAAGTAACAACTAATATTATTGCTGGCCGCATGATAAGGGATAATTCAGCAGCTGATTCTAAGGCATCGAGAAAACGAAATAGACAGCTAAGAGGGATAGGATTGAATCACTCAAGTAGGGATGAATCTGCCTTGAGTTCTCTGATCGCTAGAAAGTACAAGCTGTCACTATGGGGAGGGCATTCGATGTCTGTTGTGCGTATGTTAAATACTGCGCGATGGGCTTACGCCAATAAATATGAGTTTACTGCCTTAGCCCAGGGCCTCATTGCTTTCTGGCAGTTGGATTTCGATAAAAACCATCCTTGTAGTCCAAGCAGTAAACTCACTTACCATACACTTCATGAGACAATGGATATGGCTAAAAATTTTGGTGTTAGTTATGATTTAAGTGAAAGTCTTCCCGGTTCTATTAACTTAAAAATTGATCACATAGATTCTGATTTTCTCGCAAAACATGTTCATCAAACGGCACAAGTAATCCAATCCATGTTAATAGAATTGCAGCAGGCTCTACCTGCCGATAACACGATGGTTTACGACTCGATCAGTTTAGTAAATTCTGATCTGATTGATAAAAAGAGAGAAGCAAAATATCTGCTGGAAATTATAGAAAAACAGCTGTACCGCGAGAGTCAATCTGATCAGCACACTCAAACGACAAGGGGAAAAAATATTACGCAAACTAAGTCGGCTCCTTTTGCTGATCCAGATATGGCGGAAATAAGTCAATTACAACTAACATTACAAAAACTAATGGAAATAGAGCAAAGCGTAAGGCTGCTACAACAGCAGTTTTTTCAGGAAGACTTAAGTCGGAAATGATTTTTCTGGTCAATATTTTCCATTTTTCAATAAATCATAGCTGATTCTATCCATTCTCTAATTCCGGCACGTAGCCTGCTTTGAAATTACAAACAATGACAAGGACAAAGCGGAGCAATACATGAGCAAAAATATTATTATTTTTTCCGACGGTACGGGCCAAGAGGGTGGTAAAAAATACAATACTAATGTCTACAAAATATTCAATATGATAAGGGATCGGTCCACTGAACAAATCGCGTACTATGATCAAGGCTTGGGAACCGGCTGGAATAAGATTTCAGGTAATCTTATCGGGTCTGGAATTACACAGAATATCATGCAAAGCTACCACTTTATTTTTGATACTTATCAAGTAGGAGATGAACTGTTTTTGTTTGGTTTCAGTCGTGGTGCCGCTACAGTACGTAGTTTAGCCGGTTTTATTCACCTATTTGGCATTCTTCCTAAATCACGCCCAGAATTGATCAAGCAAGCGTTAACGATATATAAAATGAAAGATATCGCTAAAAGACAAAAAAAAGCACTGGAATTATTGAGTAAAAATAAAAACATCTGGTGCAAAATCAAGTTTATCGGTGTCTGGGATACAGTGGCTGCATTAGGATTGCCAATCAAGTTTCTGGATAACATCCTAACTATGTTACCTTTCCTAAAGCATCAGTTTCATGATTTCACCTTAAGTGAAAGTATTTGCCATGCATATCAGGCTCTTTCTATCGATGATAAGCGTAAAATTTTTCACCCCATTTTATGGAAGAAAAATCCAAGTTCCGAGCAAACTTTGAAACAAGTATGGTTTTGCGGTTCTCATACCGATGTGGGAGGTGGGTATAAGTCATCAGGGTTGTCTGATATTCCACTGGTTTGGATGCTTGATCAGGCCATGTCGCACGGTTTAAAACTATTTGGCAATTATAATGTTAAAATCGACCAGCAGGTCAATGCTGCCATGCACGATGAAACTAGTGAATTTCCCAGTAATTTGTTTAGGCGTCAGGAAAGAATATGGGATGGTGCTGTGTCAAATAATCCAACTGTTCATGCTAGTGTATTAGCGAGGACACTCAATATCAAAAATCAAATTACGCCAAAATATGCTCCTTGGATTCTCCAGAACAAATATGAGATTGAACCTTGGAATAGATCGAACCCAATAGTACTCAGTAAACCTCGAATAATTAGTTGAAGCAAGGCAAAAGACGCTATCCAACAGCGCGACTATTTAAGAGTCAAAGGATAGCAACCTATCACCCTATTCGGGTGATAGGTTTTAGCTTGAACCTAGATTAATCAGTTGTACCCAAAGACTGCGTGGGGCATACCAAATCACGAAAGTCTGCGCACCACCAAGGCCCAACGCATCTTCTTATTCAGCATGTCCCTATGCTTCTCTCCTTCGGGGCTGGCATGAAAATTTGTTCCAAACAAATTTTTCGCGTTCAACTAATTATTCTAGATTGAACGTGGTTTAGCCGGAATTAGCGATTGATGCGGATTGGTTCACGACGGGAAATCAAGTGCATATAGTCCCTTTGATAGGCTTTTTGTAGATAATCGGGGTTAGGGCAAGCATAAGGAACGAAATCAAATGCATGCTTAATGTCATTAGAGAAGAGGATTCGATTCTGAAATGGCATCTTATTATTTCCCCTGAGTCCAGTTGGATAGCAGACTTTAAGTTCGATGCCTGCGTAATCGAAATCGCAGATGATCTGATCATATTTCTGCCGGTCCGGTTGTGGTAGTAAATTTACTCCGATTAGTGACGTAATGTCTCGAATGGCCGATAGAAATGAAAAATTGCTTAACTGAGATGAAAATTTTCCATTACCCTTATAAATATCTAACAATACAAAATCCACTTTATATGATGTTTTCTCAATACTGTTTTCTAAATACTCGAAAACATCCCGGCAAAGAATGGTTAGCCGGCCTGAATGTATATATTGTTTAAGTAGCGGAAAATATTGACGGGCCATTGCGATGATCTTTGGGTCAATTTCGACAACAGTGAGATAAAGTTCATCAAAATTGGCCAGTAGAGCTATCACTCCAGCACCAGCACCCAGGCCAAGCATTAAGCCGGTAGTATAATTTGAATTGGCTTGAAAGTGACAACCGGCTAACAAAAAGCCTGCGACATATACCCCTGCCGGTACGTTGCTCGGTTGACCTTTTAATAACCAAAAGCTGCCCTCAATTTCCCGGTTAATAGAGAGATAGCGAGTCGTTGTTGTTTGTATGATCTTACTATCACCGAACTTTCCTTTGGTACGTTTGAGAGTCTTTCCCGCTTGCACGCTTTCATATAACTTTTGATCTTTGTTAATACCTTTTGCTAGATTCAACTGGCAGTATTTTACAATGTTAAAATTGGCCTCGTCATCACGCTTCAATTTTGCAAGAATCATTGACTTATTATGCCAGGCTTCTTCACATTCAGGATCAAAATCCAGACAAATATCATATTTTTTCAATGCCAATTCAAATAGCCCCAGTTTTTCAAAAGCGTACGCACTATAAAAAGGTATGGAAGCCAATGAGGGATATAGCTTCTCGAAACGGGACAATCGTCTTAGAGCATTTTTATAACTACCAATGTTTAATAAATACCGACATTCAAGCTCAGCTGCCTCTGCATCTAGTGGTAGGAGATTAATGTTTTTCGCTTGATTTATACTAGTTGATTTTTCATAAAGCCCTGACCGATTTTCGAAATTGATTAGCTCCACATGAAAAGGAACAATAAAGCCGCATTCACATTTTTCTACCGCTGATAGAAGGTCATTTTTATTATGAGAGCGAATTAGAGTTTGTTTAGAAGTTAAATCATAAATCAAATTTTTAAAACAGCAAGGACATTGATGATTTTCCGCATGCTGATTTAAATGAAGCTCATTTTTTGCTTGATAAGGATAAGCGCTCAAATAGCCGATACTACTTATTACTTTACTAATCGTCTGAAAAAATGGTGAATTGCAATTCTGTTCAAATAAATCCTTAACGAAATTGGGTGACTCACGAGCTTTAGTGTTTCTAGTTTCTGAAAGCTTTTCGTTTTGCGTGGTTGGTTTTAAGTAACTATCCATTACCATGGCCTTTCCTTCGGTTATTCTAGGTTAAAACTTGGCTACAGCAATTACCTTGCCAAGAGACTAATTTAGTTGGTGTTCAGTTCACAATCGATGTTCATGGCCGTTACCGTCAAAATTTAAACTCATGTTGGCGATAAATGACCGGTTAAGGCTGTACAAATTGTGGTTTTCGATAGACGGCGCGCGAAGTAACTGACTTGTAAATGAAGTATATTTTGGAAACAAGAGTAAGTTGATTCTGGAAGCAACATTGACCCTAAGCTTATTTATGAAGATGTTTATGATGATATTGTGATCTATGGTTGGTATTTTGAAGCGACACTTCGTCAAGAATATTGGGGGGGCAAGCTGGTCTTCCCCCTTATTTCTTATCTTAGTATTTTTGTTACCTGAAGCGGCTATTTATCAGAGTAATAAACATAGAGAACACGCAGTTCCAGAAGATGTGATGATAAAACAAATAGAAAATTTCCAGTTTCCTTTAATTGATGAAGCGCATCAATTTTATGTGATTGGCAAAAAGGGTCGGCTACTATATCAATCAGGTTATTCACATGAGGCTAGTACTTTGCGCGAGGTGTTTTGATATGTTCATAAAATATCCGAAAACCAAGCATATAGAGAAGCATTGGGCTGACGCAAGCCTAATGCTATATGATCAAATTATGGTTGTAGAAGAGAAAATGGACGGAAAGCAGGTAGGGATTAGTTTTGATAGTGCAAGAAACGGAGGTAGGACAGCCAGAACGGACGAAGCTAGCCGGAATTTCTTTGATAAACTCATTTTTCGTTCGTCCTAACTCATATAATTTGTACTCATTTAGACCGGATGCGACAATCTGCGGATAAACGGAGAAATCTATGATAGTCAAAAGCCGAAGTATCTTACTGTTTCTATTATCTATCTTCATACAAAATGCTTTAGCTAGTCAAACGCAGAAGGATTGGGCTAGTTCTATCGCATCGAAAGAAATCAGAGACGAATATTCTTCGGTGGAAACACAAGCTAAAGTTAATGTCTCAGACGGGTTGAAATACGATGTAATTACTTCGTGGCAAGACAATGAGCGAGTTGTATTTCATTCTCAATATCCAGATAAAATTGCGACTCTTGGTCGTCAAGGGCATTACTTCTGGTCTTTTGATGGAAAACAACAAAAAGAAGTACCGAGTAATCTCCTGGATTTTATTTTAGGCCATCAATTTCATTCCCAGCTTTTGCATTTTGATGAGTTTTTTTCCATTGTTGAATCCGATCCAAAAGAGAGTTCACGATGTAATTGTTGGTTTATTGAGGCGACAGATAGTGATAAAAATAAAGTTAGTTTTCATTACCATAAAAAATCGATGCGACCCTCGTATTTAATTACCGATTATGAGAAACACGGAAAAGTTACCCTCCAATATAGCCATTGGAAAAAGGTAGACAAGCTGAACTTACCCTATCAAGTAGATATACTTCACGATGGTCGTCAATTCACCTACAAGTTTTTTGATATTAAATTGAATAGTAATCTATTGATGAAACAAGTATCCGCTCCGTACGGTATTCTAACTGATGAGCAGCAACTCTTTCGTTTACATCGAGATATGATAGATGCACATATTAAAAGTGACGCTAGCATAATGAATCACGTCTGGCACGAGCAAGTTGTCTTTGTTAATCGGGGAGAAATTAGCGAAATGAGCGGTATACAGGCTGCTGAAGTTATGCAGCTTTCGCTTCAGAAAAGACGACATAGTTTATACATAGATTTGCAGCAGCCGATCATCAAAGTCTCCAAAGATCGAACACTTGGTTATTTAACTGCGAGAGTAAAAGTGCAAGGCAACAGCGTTTCTAAGAGCGGTATTCTTGGTAAGAAATTTGAGTTTATTAGTGCATGGGTTGCAACTTTTGAAAAAACTGATGGTCAGTGGAAACTAACTTCAAACACTTCCAATTTTGAAAGTTAGCCCACCAATATTCGCCAAACGAGTTAGTCTGAGATTACCCTATGAAACAACTCATTAAGCGCACCATAATCAAAACTCTTCCCTAACTCAATCCCACTGTAACCCTCTAGCCTATCCAACTGCGAAACAATAAATTCATTAATCACCGGAACCGCCGGCGCAATTTCCTTTTCAAGCGCTAACTTCTTCCGTTCTATCAATGCGGTTATCGCATCATCAAGCTCAACATCGGATTTAATCAGCACTCTCAACTTATCAAACTCGATAGGCGCAGGCGTTCCTTCTTTCTCCATCCAAAGAATTGAGAGCAATGGCCTGAGCACATAAAAGTACTTCTTAAGCGGAACCATTGGTTTACGTAAGTAGCCCCGATAGTTCGTCTTCGCCATACTTCGATAATGATAAATGCCTTTATCTATCGAATAACTCGAAGCTAAAATCTTCCGAGCTGTTTCAGCGAAAATACCATCATCGCGATAGATTATTGAAGAGTGCAACCATTCAACAAAAGATGGGTTAGATTTTTTAAACAGTCTCAGTGCTTTTCGAACATCCCATCCGCTGATATCAATGTCATCAATAATTGGATATTCGATCATATCTCGTTTTTCTTCTAAATCAACCGCCACATACCACTCTTTTGGATGAGCATAGATAAAACGAACATCGTAGTCACTATTAGGCGATGCAAAACCCCAGGCTCGGCTTCCCGATTCGACCGCATAAAGCACTTTTACCTCATGTTCTTTTTCCGCCAGGTTTATCCGTTGCTGTATTTCTTTTTCTATTTCCTTGGGTATCATGACAATACTTCCTTGCTCTAAATTATTTCTTGTTTAAATACTCTGGTTACTTTGCCTTGTTTATCCAATTGATAAACATCCAAATCATTGGCAAGAAATAAATTACCAGAGTAACTTTGTTTCGCTTCATTTTCTATATCACCAATAGAATCTGGCTTATCATTATTTGGCTGATAACGCGCACTAAAATGAGTCAATATTAAATTGCTAAGGCCGCAAGATTCTGCAAACTCGGCGACTAATTTCGCGTAACTGTGCTGTGGCACCGGACCAACCTTTTCCGAAACCGCTTCGGTATAAGTCGCTTCGTGTACTATTAAACTGGCACCTTCAGAATCTTGCGAAAGCAAATCAGGAGTATCATTATCGCCGCATATAATAACTTTTCTCGCCGGCTCACTTGTCAAATAATAGTCTTCAGCTTTGAAGGTTTTACCATCATCTAAGGTTATTGACTCTCCACTCTGCAGCTTGCCCCATAGTGGACCGCGAGGAATACCCAATGATTCCAATTTATCAGTATCAAGCTTTTTACCAACATTCTTTTCAGTAAAACTGTAGCCATAGCTAGGCACTCGATGTGATAACTTAATCGGAGCGATATCGAATTCTTCGAATTCAGTCGCCGAATCAAGTGTTTCCACCGATATGAAATTAAGGTCATAACCTAAATGAAGATCAGTCGCGTTGATCACAGCAGAGACAAACTCTTCAATTCCTTTGGGCGCAATAATGGTCATTGGTTCAGTTCTACCCGACATTGCAGTGGATGCTAATAGACTAGGTAAACCATAACAATGATCACCATGAATATGAGTGATACAAATTGCCTTTAAGTTTTTCAATGACAACTTGGTATGCTGTAATTGATGTTGAGTCCCCTCGCCACAATCGATCAGGTACCAAGATTTACTGTCCTGCTTTCGCAAGGCCAACCCAGTCACATTACGGTTTTTAGTGGGAACTCCCGAGGAGGTTCCTAAAAACGTTAATTCCATAATAGTTGTTATCTTTGATAAATGGGACTACCCAGTAAGGTAGTCCACATATTAAGTTGGCATATTACCAGTAATCTTAACCATATCCTTCATAACGCCTTCCAGTCCATTGTAAACAGTCATATGATCAATTTTTCCAGTGATTCTTTCCAATACTTCCAATTCCTTTAGTCGCATTAGAGTCGCATTGCCTTCCATTACTTTGGCGGTGTTATGCAAAGATCGAGTCGCTTGAGTTTCTTCGCGACGTTTGATCAAGTTGGCTTCTGCCGCTTTTTGTGCTTCCACTACTTGATTCAAAATACTTTTCATATCACCAGGCAAAATAATATCTTTTACACCGACATCCAACACCTCTAGTCCGTAAGAGAGCGCTTTGCTCTTAATTCTACCTTCTACAGTTTGATTGACAATATCTTTGTCTTCCAAAATTGCATCCAGCGAACGGGTGCCAACCACTTCTCTTAATGCCAGTTGGAATTCTCTGTAAAGGAATTCTGTATGGTTTTTAAGCAAAGTTGCAACCTTTTCGGTATCGACAATTCGATAGCTAGCGGATAGATTAATTCGCAAGCTGACGCGGTCTTTTGTCAAGATTTCCTGACCGCTCACCTCCATAGTTTGCAAA
>CAZOBX010000008.1:26002-38528 GCA_964578045.1 uncultured Kangiella sp.
CGGCAATCAAGTCGCAGCACTTCAATGTTTCGATTGAAACGCCAGTACCCATAACTCCCTGGCTTAAGCAGTTCCTCCAATTTACCATTGACCGTTAGTAGACCAACATGGTTATCCGGCACTTCAATGTAATAAGTGGCATTCACACCTTTGTTGTACATCAAACTCCCTTTATTGCGTACCAAAGTGGCCAATAGTTTACTTTCGACTGCAAAAGACTCACTGATATCAATCACTTTGATTTCAACCTTTACTGCCAGATTCCAATACATTCTAAAACTATTAGGTGACAAAATATCGGATAGCTTGCCATCTAGATAGATTAGTCCCACTTGGTTTTCCTTAATATCTGCGCAAATGACATCATTCGCCAGTGCATCATGGTACGCGGTGATCAAAAATCGGCCAAGGTGATGGTTAAGCTCTGCCTTAGTAATATCATATCTAAACGCGGTCACGTTACCTGTTAAATCGAAGACCCTATGTTCACCAGGGGTCAGAATTTTTTCAAATCGATTCTTACGAAACATAAGAACTCGTTCATTATCTGCTACATTAAATTTTTTAAATCCAAACATCATATTTCTCCTTTCTACGGTAACTATTCAGCTTACCTCCAAAATTAACCATTTCTACGTTCGAAAATGGTCACATATAGTAATATGCTCACATTGTCCGCCTTGATCTGGTCAATTTTTGAGGCAACCTGAATAGTTACCCTTTCTTCTACTTATTTAATAATACATTCTCTTATTGACGGGTTTCCTGCTAAGAATTGGCAATTACTATTTAAGAGAAATGGGATAAACCGGTGAGAGGAAATCTTAATATTTATAGGCTGACTAAAAAACATCAACTTATCTACATTGCCACTTCTTCACCAGCTACTCGCATTAATCTGACCCATAACAATTGGTCATAATTAGCAGGGGAGGTTAGTTCGATTGAATTAATCGGTATTGCTGATTAATCATTATCAAACCACTTCCCCAGAAGCCCTGTTTTATAAATATGGGGAGTCGAACCCCTACCTTTCGGTATTCCGGATTAACTATCGATTTTGAGTCGATGGTTACTTTGATCGGAATCGAACCGACTACAAATAGAGTAAAATTCTATTGCTCTACCAAATGAGCTACAAAGTACTTGGTGTTTAGAACTAATAAACAAACTTGGTACACAGGGAAGTAAAACTGCCGCGCCAGACTGGTCTGAAATTTTTACAATCAGCAACCAGAACCGTTAAATCTGATATTATTTCCTAAACTCTTTTGTAAGAATCAGATTGCTGATCTAATTCTTAACATTCTTTTAATACCCTGGTAGGAGCGTACCTCAGCGCCGCGAATAGATTCCGGAATATTCACAGACTCTTTTGATTTTTACTATTGCTTCGCGGCACAGAGGCGCGCTCCTACCAGTGGTTTATCTTTCCAATAACGGATTAACGATAATCTTCACCGTATCATCATCAATTTCCGTAAATGTTATCGCCCCATCTATAAATTGATTAATCACTTCAATATTCGTCTTAACATGCTCACTCATTGTATGAGTGATAAAGCTCCCACCAGCATTCAACGCCATAGGCAATAAAAGCTGATCCGCTAAATGTTTGCCCACAACCGCTTTCGAATTTAAATACCGATTTAACTGCTTAATGGCTTTTCCTGCTACTCTTTCGGCAGTTAATCCACGTTGAGCGACTTCTTCGAATAACTCAATCGTATTTTCAAATTTCAACTTCAATGAAATCAGGTTACCTGGACCAAAAGAGTCAACTTCATTTTCTATTAACTCTTTTGTTGACCAGTTTAATTTCTGGGCAACCTTTTTCAATTCCCTTTGACTAACATGCAATGGTATTTTCGAAATAAAAGTTGTGGCATTCCTTGCCACTAGATCACCTCTATCTAACAGTTTTAATCCTTTTGTTTCCTTCGAAGGCTTAATGGTCGACGTCCATTGACCACCACCATTGGGATAAAATCCATATCGTTGCAATTCACAATCAACCTGCAACCCCATTTTTTCGATGGCAATCAAAAAACACTTGGTCAAATATTCAAAGCTAGGCGCCTGCATATTATGCGTACCGCCTTCAAAGTTAACCAATGATTCGCCATCCGCTTTTAAGAGCGCAGGAAGAATCGTTTGAAAAACTAAACTGGTACTTCCTGCGGTTCCTATTGCGAATCGATAGTTGCCACCGGTTATTTCACCCGGGTTAAAATCGATACAACCAGAACCCAGCTCATCGCCATTGACTATTGCATTACAAATTTCTTTTGCTGCTCTAACGCAAGTTAAATGCTGGCGCAATAAACCTGGTTTTTTGCGGCCTGCGCGAATATTTTTAATTCGTATCGGTCGTCCTAAACACATGGAGAGCGAAAGGGAAGTACGCAGAATTTGCCCGCCACCTTCGCCTTGACTACCATCGATTGTTAAATATTCTTTTTTCATTATTAGTTTCTTTTAATCGTTTAATTTTGGGAAACCCCACTCCCTAACTAAATGTCTTAGAACTTAGAACTTAGAACCTAGTTCCCGCCGAAGGCTAACCCTTCACACAAACAACCTGTTTAAGGGTATGCACCACTTCCACCAAATCACTCTGTGCTTCCATTACTTTATCAATATCCTTATAAGCCGAAGGGGTTTCGTCAATAACTGACTTGTCCTTTCTACACTCGACTCCCTGGGTTGCTCTTAAATGTTCCTCCATAGAAACCACTTTCTTGGCTTTTGTTCGAGACATCACGCGTCCTGCACCATGACTACAACTACAAAAACTATCTTCGTTACCAAGGCCTCTCACAATGAAAGATCTGGCTCCCATACTTCCGGGAATAATCCCCATCTCACCCTCCCTGGCTCTCACTGCTCCTTTTCGTGTAATGATCACGTTTTTTCCAAAATGGTGTTCCCGTGAAATGTAGTTATGGTGACAGTTTACTGCCGCGACTTTTGCTTCAAATTTAAAATTTAAACTTGAAGCAACTGCCGCTATCACTCTTTCCATCATGACTTCACGATTGATTCGGGCAAAATTTTGCGCCCATTCAACTGCTTCAACGTAATCATCAAAGTTCTCGCTTCCTTCCGGTAAGTAAGCCAGATCTCTATCCGGCAAATCAATGTGCCAACGCTGCATATCCTTTTTGGCTTGTTCAATAAAATGAGTACCAATTCTATTGCCAACACCGCGCGAGCCGCTATGCAACATAAACCAAACTTGATTATCTTCGTCTAAACAAACTTCAATAAAATGGTTACCGGTTCCTAAGGTTCCCAGATGGGCGACGTTATTGGTATTTTTTAATACCTTATGCTTTAAACATAGTTCATTAAATTCGGTCGCCAAATGACTCCATGCATTTGAAACGTCGGTCGGTAAGTTTCCCCAAGCCCCTTTGTCTCTTCCGCGTCTTGCACGTGATGAGCGTCCATGAGGCACCGCTGCTTCAATTGCGCTTCTCATTGCAAATAAATTATCGGGCAGTTGAGCGGCGTTCATGCTGGTTTTAACCGCCATCATTCCGCAGCCAATATCCACACCAACCGCGGCGGGAATTACCACCCCCAAAGTCGGGACCACGCTGCCGATAGTCGCGCCTTTTCCTAAATGCACATCTGGCATTGCCGCCACCCATTTATGGATGAAGGGTAGCGACGCAATATTTCTTAATTGTTGTCTTGCTTGATCCTCAAATGGAACACCTTTGGTCCATGATTTAATCGGGACGCCGGTCGATTCCATGACTTCGTAATTTGTTTTCATTTGCTTTTCCATCTTGTTTCCAATCTCGCTTTAGTCAAAGTGTAGGTCGCGGACTCGGTAGTAACCGCCAACTTTTGCCTTTAATTGAATATTTTTGTTGGGGTTCTCAGGCTCATCTGCAACCTACAGCTGATCTTTTATGAATATACTTAATGCGATTGCCATGCCAGTTTTCCATAATTCACTAGAAACATTTCTAACCTATTGTATTTAAATGGTTATATATTTCTTGAGAGAAAACAAGACAGTTGATTTCTTGTTCTAATGGTGAAATAATCTATCTAATAAAATATGTGAATAACAATAAAGATATATTATTGAGTGGTATTATGAAAACAACCGTAATCAGTATTTTAGGAACAAATCTCGATAGACGAGGTAAAAATGCCAAACGTTGGGATAAATGGCGTCCCAATATCGCTCTTTGCCAACAAGACGATATGATTGTCGATCGGTTGGTATTGCTCCATGAAGAAAATTTCAAAAGACTCGCTGAACAGGTTAAAGATGACATTGCAATGGTTTCACCTGAAACTGAAGTGCTCTTTCATCCAGTAGACTTTTCCGATCCATGGGATTTCGAATCGGTTTATAGTCAGCTGTTTGATTTTAGCCAAAAATATCAATTTAATCCCGATGAGGATGAGTATCTGATCCATATCACCACAGGTACTCACGTGGCTCAGATATGTTTGTACTTACTAACTGAGACGAATTACCTACCAGGCAAGTTGTTTCAGACATCCCCAGGTAACAAAGATAATCCAACGATGGGAAAATATCAGATCATCGATCTGGATTTATCACGTTATGACCAAATTGCGTCCCGCTTTAATCAAGAGCGGGTAACGGGCGTTGACTATTTAAAATCCGGCATTGAAACTCGCAATGTAAAATTTAACAAAATGATTGAACAACTTGAAAAGGTGTCACTTTTGTCAAAAGAGCCGATGCTGATCTCTGGGCCAACAGGCGCCGGTAAAACCCAGCTAGTAAAACGGATTTTTGAATTAAAAAAACAGCGTGGTCAAATTTCAGGAAAATTTGTAGTCGTTAACTGCGCAACTTTGCTCGGTGACAAAGCCATGTCAGCTTTATTTGGACATACCAAAGGCGCTTTTACTGGCGCAGCTGAAGGCCGTAAAGGCTTGTTATTAGAGGCAGATAAAGGATTGTTATTCTTAGATGAAATTGCGGAGTTAGGATTGGATGAACAAGCCATGTTGCTCAGAGCCATAGAAGAAAAATGTTATCTGCCTTTAGGATCAGACAAAGAAATTGAAAGTGACTTTCAACTAGTAGTGGGTACTAATAAAAATATAAATCAAATGGTAGCCAAAGGATTATTTCGTGAAGATCTACTCGCGCGGATCAATTTATGGAGTTATCAATTACCATCGCTTAAAGAACGCATCGAAGATTTGGAACCCAACCTGGATTATGAACTAAACAAGTTCGCTCAAAAAGCCGGTCTTATGGTGAGTTTTAATAAAGGTGCTCGTGCAAAATATATGAAATTTGCGATTTCGCCACCGGCTATGTGGAAGGCTAACTTTAGAGACCTAAATTCCAGTGTGACTCGTATGGCGACTTTATCGGAAGGAGGGCGCATCTCCGAAGATATTGTTGCAGAAGAAATATCAAGACTTTTATTGCAATGGTCAGATAGTCAGCATAGTGCTGATTCGGCTCAAACCATCGCTAATCGGTTATTAGGTGAAGCAAAAGCTAATCAGATCGATCTTTACGACAAATATGTGCTTATGGGGTTAGTGAGCGCTTGCAAAGAATCTAAATCGATGGCCGAGGCAGGTAGAAAGCTCTTTAATATTTCTAGACTAAACAAAAAATCGAGTAATGATTCACATCGGCTCAAACAATTGTTGGCTAAATTTGAGCTGACCTTTGGCGAGTTGGATTTTTGATGTCGATAACCTGATTATATCCCTTGAATCAACAGGCCCTAGCTTATGGAAATAAAAGTCAGCAGCCACAAACTGCTTTTTTGAGGATTGAAATAATCAGTAATTAACCCCTTTATTGTCAGTGCTCCGTTAGAAGTTACAAGTGTAACAGTGCATTCGAAAGGAGCCGGCAATGAAGAATCTGACCTTTAAATCTAAACAACATCCACCCTATGATTTATTAATTATTCCCGTTTTTGTTTCGCTATGTTTCTATGTGGTTGTTTTACAGTTTAATGGCAGCAGAACACAGCTGCAATTACCAAGTCTTGATAAAAATGGTTCGGCTCTGGTTAATATTCAGATTGCTGAAGAAAACCAAGATACACAGTTAGTGATGAGACGTATCCCGCAAGCCGCAATGTATCCCAGGGTCGCCAGTATGGCTTTTGGCATGAGTATTCATGACACTATTCCACTAAGCAACAATCGACCGACCGAGACCTACCAAAATTTACACTACAATACGATTAATCTCGCATCAGAAAAACCAGTTTCAACTTTTTCAGTTGATGTAGATAGCTGCGGTTTTTCCAATATCAGGCGCATCCTGAATTCAGGTCGTTTACCCGAAAGAAATCAAATTAGAATCGAAGAAATCATTAATTATTTTTCCTATAATTACCCCAAACCAAGTTCAAAAGAGCACCCATTTATAATCACAACGGGTGTAACAAAATCGCCCTGGAATAAAAATTCTCATTTACTCCAGATTGGCTTAAAGGGATTTGAGGAAAAAGTCGAGTCGCTACCTAATTCCAATATCGTTTTTCTGGTGGATATTTCTGGTTCAATGGGTTCGGAAAAAAAGCTACCATTGGTTAAACAGGCGCTAAAATTGCTAACCAATAATCTTAGAGATAATGACCGAATTTCGTTAGTTACTTATGCTGGAAATACTCATGTTGTTTTGTCTTCAACCAGAGGTTCAGATAAAGCGCTTATCAGGATGGCAATCGATCAGCTTGGTGCAGGCGGTTCGACTGCGGGAGAATCAGGCCTTAGACTAGCCTATTTAGAAGCGGAACAAGGATTTATAAAAAATGGAAATAATCGAATTATCATGATGACGGACGGTGATTTTAACGTAGGAATGAGCGGTGTTGATGAAATGAAGCGCCTAGTTGAAGAAAAACGAAAGTCAGGCGTTTTTCTATCAACGGTCGGATTTGGTACAGGAAACTACCGCGATGATATGATGGAGCAGATGGCAGACCATGGGAATGGTATCTATTTTTACATCGATAACTATGCTGAAGCCGTTCGGGTGTTTGAGCGAAATTTACGCTCTAATTTATTTGCGATTGCGAAAGATGTAAAAATTCAGGTGGAGTTTAATTCATCTCAAATTTCAGAGTATCGTCTAGTCGGTTACGAAAATAGAATACTTAATCGTGCCGACTTTAACAATGATAAAGTGGATGCAGGTGATATCGGACAGGGGCATTCAGTTACCGCGCTCTATGAAATAACACTAGTAGAAAATAAAGGCAAGATTGATCAAAATCGGTATCAGTCAAAAGAAGCTAAAGAAAACACTACGACAAAAGAATTGGCTTTCGTAAAACTTAGATATAAACCTATTGGAAGCGAAGAAAGTTTGCTGATGACAAAACCTATTCTTAGTACTCGGTTAACTGAAGGTAATCTATCGGTCGATTTTAAAACCGCGATATTGGCTGCTAGCTTTGGAGAATTACTAAGAGATAGCAATTATATCAGTAAAGAATTTGATTACTCAAAACTACTAAAAATGATTAATGAGTTAGGCGATGAGCAGTCAGGTGATATTTATGAACTTAGAGAATTAGTGCTTCTTGCTCGTTCTTTGGATTGAATTCTTTTACCTATCTGCTTGGCTATAAAGCACAGAGAAGTCATTATGACTTACTGTGCTTACGGTTGCAGGGTCAACGCTATTAACGGGATGCAAATTTGTGGCTAGTTGATATTGACCGATGAGAATAAGAAACTGCGTTCTATTCTTGCAAAACCAGTACTTCAATTGATTACATATTGCATTTTCCCATTTCCTTCAAGAGTGTGACAATTTAATTCCCTGTACATAGTGATTCTCTATCTATAGCTCTTAGTGTAGATGCAGAGTATGCGGAATAATTCTGGACAAGTAAGTTCTATTTTTGAAATTGTTGGCCTTGATAATTCCTTTGCGAAAAGGATTTTTTGCAAATAATTAGGGCCGTGTAATTAAGTGTAATTTCAATTGCGACAAAAAAGTTTATCCTTGTATTCACTAATTAAGATTATTTTTGCTTTTGGTTGATAGAATTGTCGATGATTCAATCGTACATGTTCCTATCAAAAAACCATTACTTTGAATCCATATTACAATGAAAGGAACTTAAAATGTCTATTCAAGATATATTGCCCAAGTCTCGCTTGACACTTCGCTACCGAACTGAAATTAGTGGCCAACCAGAAGATATAGAACTACCGATGAGAATGTTGATAGTTGGTGATTTTTCTGCTGGTTCGAACAAACATATTCCACTTCAAGAACGTCGCGTGTTGCAATTTGATGGTAAAAACACCAATGCAATTCTTAAAAAAATGAAGGTGAAGCTAGCTATAGATGACGAAGATATTGGAGATGATGTGATTCACATTCCTATTGAAAACGTCGATTCATTTTCGCCTAGTAATGTCTGTCATTCAATTAAAAAAATGAGTGACATGATAGAGTCAAAAAAAATGTTAAAGCATTTATTGTCGAATATAGATAATAGTACAAAATTTAAAAAAGCAATTGAGAGTTTAGTGGGTAATCAAGAAGCCGTAAATTCTTTGAAAGAGAGGCTGGAGTCTAGTTATAAGGACAAAACAACCTTGCCTGAACTATCAGCCAAGCAATCATAAAATACGCAACTAATTTATTGGAGAATATCATGTCTGAAGAGAATGAAGCCACTAGCGAAAACCCCATCGAGGCCCTTGGTAATAGTTTAAATTATACATCTAAGACTTTAACTTCTTTATTAGGTAAAAAGGAAGTTCATCTCAAGGTGAATGCGCTGAGTGAAAGTTTGTTAAGCATTATAGGTGAGGTGAAAGAGCAAGAAGAAACCAGTGATCTTAACCTGATGAATACAGCGCTTGAAGAGATAAAAAAAACCAATGAAGCAGTTGCTAAGAATTTAGAGGAGATGCAAGAAGAAAAACTAAAAAACAAGCTGAAAGAAATGGCTGGTCAAGTCGATAAGCAAATTAAATCATTAAACAAATTTTCAGATAATGCCGCACTCAAAATAACCGCCGCATTAGAGGCAAAAGCGGATGCTAGCGTTGATGACAAAGCTAAAAAGAAAGCTCTGGGGCAGGCGAAAGATGAGTTTGCTAGAGTAGTAAAAGATGTTGATAATTTATCTTTAGTTGAAAAGGAAATTTCTGAAAGCTTAGTATCAAACAAAGAAATCGTATTCGATGAGAGAGAGCAGGCGGCTGATTTTTTTCTCAATAGCATTGCTACAGCCTTGTTTAACGATATTTTACCATCAAATGAATCAGGCAAGATGGCAATGGCTAATATTCGCCAAAAAGTGTATGAATTATCAACCGAAATTGATGAAAAACTATTTCGGGATTTGAACGCCATTATTCATAATAAACAATTTAAACAACTGGAAGAAAACTGGTTGGGTTTACAAAAACTGGTCGAGTCCACTGATTGGTCGGCAAATATAAAGATAGATATTCTGGATTGTACTAAAGAGGACTTACGCGAAGATCTAAAAAATAACGCTTTTGATCTAACTAATAGTGATTTTTTTAAGAAGGTTTATGTGGCTGAATATGATCAATATGGTGGCGATCCTTATGGCGCAATTTTTGGTTTGTATGAATTTGAAAATAATGAACCAGACCGTGTTTGGTTATCAACCATGGCAAAAGTCGCAGCAGCAAGTCATGCGCCATTTATTAGCTCCGTTGGTGCCGAATTTTTTGGTTGCAAGAATATTCAAGAGCTTTCTGAAATAAAAGATCTTGAGGCACATATGAGTCATCCTCGTTTCGAAAAATGGCAGCAGTTTAGAGATACTGAAGAAGCGCCTTATATCGGATTAACTTTACCTAAGTTTTTGCTGAGAGCTCCTTATCATTCAGAAAATAATCCGGCTGGCATGGGCATTGATTACAATGAAAAAATTAATAATGAGGACGGTTTTAAAGATTTCTTGTGGTGTAATGCCGCATTTTTGATGGCAAGTAATATGCTCCGCTCATTTACCGAATCTGGTTGGTGTCAGTATCTTCGCGGTCCTAAAGGTGGAGGATTAATAGAGCATTTCCCCCGTTACGCATTTAACCTTAACGGACAGCAAGAACTTAAATCACCGATTGAAATGACAATTCCTGACTATCGTGAACTTCAGTTTTCGGATGCTGGTTTTATTCCCTTAATCTATCGAAAAGGCACCGCCGATGCTTGCTTCTTTAGTTGCCAGTCAATTAAGAAACCTAAAAAATTCAAAGATCCACAGGATTCAGAAAATTCTCAGTTGGTAACTAATTTATCTTATACTTTTTCGATTACCAGAATTGCTCATTACATTAAATGCATTATGCGCGACAACATCGGTAGTGTAGCAACCGTGGAGACGATTAATAATACCATTCAAACCTGGCTATCTCAGTATGTTACGACGGTTGTTAATCCGGATGATCGAACACTGCGTCATTATCCATTTAAGGCGGCTATCGCTGAGACAACAAAAAGAGAAGGTATGGTCGGCTGGTATAACAGCGAAATTACTATATTGCCGCACCTTCAGTTTGAAGGGATGGATGTTGAGTTAAGAATGGATGTTCGAATTTAATCGCAAAATTTCATTGAGAAAAGGGAGGTAACTCTCCCTTCATTTCTATCTAATTATTATCAGGAGTAATTAATCATGGCTGAATCATCATTTAATTGTAGTGTTGATCAAGGGTTTAACTTTCAAAAGGATGCACAATGTTTAGTAGGACATATCAATTCTTTAAAAATAGGTGATAAAGAATTCGCTAAGGATTTAGAGGTGATGGATCCAACCAAGATCAATGATGAAGCAAATAAAGTGAAAGTTGTCGGTGTGACCTCAGGTATTTTCTGGGAGGGTGGATTTGCAAATTCTGTGAGTTTCACTTGCCAATTTTCAACCACCAACAAACAAGATGCGGCGCTATTACAACATACCAATTTGAGTAATACCAATGTTGAGTGTAGTTTTACAATTTATGACTATGATCCGGTAAAAAAAGCTTTTTATAAAGCGTTTCATACTAATGAAACTGATTTAAATGGGCTCATTCAAAAGAGTGGAGGAGAGCTTGAATTAAGGATCGATATGGATCAATCCAACGAGGTTGCATCTCCTAAGAACTATGCTTTTTATATGAGTGTAATGCCTCAGGAAGAAGAGCAGGACATTCATCTTGCAGTATCGGTTGATTCAAAGTTTGTTAAAAAATGGGGGGTTGCTGTGGGTGCTTAAGGTCCCAATAAAAGCGAACAGAGGCGGTGATTAATGAGATAAAAAGATAATCACTAGTTAATAGCTGCACCGATTCTAAATTTTTGAATTGGTCATGTAAGTGGGTAAAGACAATGACACAAGAAACACTCGCACCTGTCAAGTGGGAGATGGGGCAGCCATTGTTGCCTCAGCATTTACATGCCCAGGAAGAATCATTGTTAGCCGATACTTCTCTACGTTTTCAAGTGATGGGATTACCATCCTATGGTGTGTGTCGATTTAATTGGGATGCGGCGGTATTAACCCAGGGTTGTTTGCAAATTACACAGCTGAAATTGTTGAACCAGGGATGTAGCAGAATGATAGATTATCCTGGTAATGCGAAAATTATCAGTCCACCGCTCGAATTAGAGGAACATGATCAACCGCAGGTGCTGTATTATATTTTTGAGGAAAATTCATCCAGCCAGTTAAGATTTGATAGTTATATTGCTAATTCGACTGAGAAAATAACTCGAAGAATGTTGAAGATAGTATTGACTTGTAACCACAATTTCCCTGAAGAGTATGAGGTTCTGTTAAAGCAACACAAGTTATTAGAACAGGGAACTTTGGGTGTCTTCGAGAGAAGTAATCAGGGCGAGTGGCGGCTTACAGATTCAATTATTCCACCTTTGATGCAAATTGGTGCTTCACCTTATCTGCAAAGACCACTCAAACAATTGAGAACCTTAATCAGGCGTTTTCGTGCTAGTTTAACTCAAAAATATAGTCCACAAAATTTACCAAGAGCCCATATACATGATGTAAAGCTTTGCCTTAATAGCCTGCAGACAACATTACGTTTGTTGGAAAATTTGAAGTTTTGGGATGTCGCCCAAGGAGAGTTACAAATTCATCCATATTTTCTTTATGAGTCCCTGCAAAAATTACTAAGTGATATCACATTATTTAGAGGAGAGTGGCCAGAAAAAGAACCCGTCATATATAAACATAACCAATTGCATCAGGTATTTAAACAAATATTTCAACAGTTGTTACCCCGCTTAAAAATGAATAAAAAATCCGTACAGAGTATTGAACTGATATTAGAAGACGGTATTTATTCCTGCACTATTCCCAATGAATCCTCGGAAAAAGATGATTTTTATCTGGTGATCACTGACGGAGGGAGAAACAAACTAGAAATTGATGAGTTGCCAAAGGTGAGTGCCAGGCAACGTCTTGCGGTATTGAATGACTACTCCCTCAAAGGAATTGAATTGACACCGATAAAACAACCAACTTTGGGTTATGAGTTTGGT
>CAZOBX010000008.1:38538-46271 GCA_964578045.1 uncultured Kangiella sp.
TGGTCCGAATTTTCAGTGTTTTAAATTGGGTGCTGGTAGCGAAAGGCAATTTATTTTGCGGGAGAAATCATTCGCATTTTACGCGCAGTCAGCGTTAAAACCTTTCAACTTTTACCTCTATACTAAATCGAGCCAGCATCATGTTAAGTAAAAATAAACGGAATTCACTAATGAGGTATATCAACCAATCAACTAAAAGACATGGATACTTTTCTATCCTCCAATCGGCATACTGATAATGACAACGCTACTTTGTCGAATCGAGCTTAATAAACAGCAAGGTGTAATCATCACTGTGGACAATGAATCTGACTCAATCGTCCACACAATAGTCCTTAATGACCAATCAATAACTACAACCAGCAAAGGCAGTTCGCAAACATCAACTATTGTGCAGAAACCTGAAAGCATTTCGTTATCGTGTAAGGAGTTCAAATTGGAAGCGGATACTATTAGTTGTCATGCTAAGCAAACAACCAGCCACACCAGTGGAGGGGATATTACCATTTCAAGTGATGCAAATCTTGATGCTAAGGCCGTTAGCGATATCAGTCTCAGTGCTAATAATGTCAATATTTCAGGAAAGGCGCTGATTAAAGCTGAGGGAGGTTTGATCAAACTGCAATAGTAGTTTATCGATATTTTTATTATGGAAATGGTCTTATTATGGAAATGAATAATACATTAAAACAGGCATATAAAGAAGAAATTAGCTTTATTAAAGAATTTCATCTGCAATATACCGAACAATATGATGAGTCTCGACTAGAAGAAGACAACCCTGATGTGAAACAACTAATTGACTCTATGGCGCTATTTATGGCGAGAAGCCGATTATGTGGGTCTAAACAGATAAATCAATTACATCATCGAGTTTTTCATCAATTGCTACCCTATCTGTTGACGCCAATTCCAGCGATGGGATTAGTGAAACTCAACGCTGATAATTTGATTGAACCGATACAGATAAGTACAGCAACCAGTTTAGTCTTATCAACTAATGATAGGAATAATGAAAACCGACAGGCCATATTTCGGACCATGTATGATATGTCACTACAACCGCTTAGTTTACAAAGAATCGGTAAATCCAGTTATCAAAAAAACACTGCCAATTTAATTCTCAGAATACAAGCGCAAACGGCTTCGCCTGGAAAACTTGATTCGCTTAGCATCTATTTACATGGTCAGGGAAACTATCAGCAATCTCTGGCATTGCAGCAGTTACTTAAAAAATATACTACCAATATTAGTGTCAATTTTAACACGGGCAAAACCGTTGATTGTCAATATTCTCTGGGTACGCCCGCTAAATTAGAGAGTCACAATAATCCCGAAGAAACAGGCAATATTCATCCTTTAGAAAGAGAAAGAAGTTTTTTTCAACTTCCACAACAAGCGGCTTACCTTAATCTGAAATTAGATGATTCTCCTGCTCAGTGGCGATATTGTGATATTACCATTAAGTTAGATTGCGACTGGCCAAGTGAGATAAAGTTAAGTTCTGAATTGTTTCAGTTATTTGTTATTCCGATAGAAAATAAAATATTGGAACAGAGCAAGACAATTCAATATGACGGTACTCAAAGTCAGCATTTAGTGATGCCGCCGATTATTGATCCCGATCTATTTTTATGTAGCGTAGAAGGTGTTTATCAGCTCGAATCGGGAAAACGAATTCCTATACGACCAGGTATTCTAAAAGGAGGCCATGGCAGCTATCAGATATACCCATCTGAAAATAGTGGAAGTGATATAGAACCTGCCCTACCGGTGATAGAGGTTAATTTACCGCAGGCTTTTCATAGCCCCCAAAAACTGGTTGTTGACGGTTTGTGGCATCACCCTCATTTTAGTGAAGTGTTGGGAGAAAAAATAGCCGTTCGCCCATGCGATCTTGATATTGCAGGTTTAAGCTGGAAATTATTGAACTGTGGGAATAATACATTAATACCTTATACTCAGGTTGCTGAATATCAACCCACTCAATACCTGGAATTATCCGCGCTTAAAAATAAAGCGATCTTGAGTTTCAACGAGGTCCTAACCATTCTTGATAGCTTCAGCTCTATCTGGCAAGGTGAATTTAAACCGCTTCGGAAAAACATAAAAGACATTAGCGTATTGCCAGATAAAACTGTTTCTTCAGTTGAGCAGGTTTGTCTGCTTTATGTGATTGATTTCCAGCCGCTCGAACTTCATATGCTGCCAATGGCAGAAATATTTTTAGACCATTTGGAAAATATATTATATAACTGGATAGGCGAAGCGAATATCAAAGTAGTTTCTGACTTTGGCAGTCCTGGTAACTTGGGCAGTTACCAGGGAGCTGGTAATGGACAATTAAGTCTCACCTGGCAGGGGGATATGAAAAGGCTTAAGAAGGTGGACGATGTATTCTAAGGCGTGGGATATTGTTTATTGTTTCATGGTTCGCCGTGATGCCGCGTTGTGCCGACTTTCATCTGCTGGGGATAAACCTGATATTGCTTGTGATGCCGATTCTCAAACTGACTCAACGGTGTCTATCGGAGCAACTGATGGAAAATTTGACTTTGGTGCTAATGAAAATAAGATAGAAGCGAGCAAGCTGAATGATAATAGTGGAAGCTCGTTAAAAAATGACTTAAATCCACGTCTTCAAAATGAAGTTGTCGTTCTTCATACACAACTAATTCAACCGATAGAACTTGCAAATCAGGAAGTTCTGTCTGCCGTAGAAGAGTGTTATTCTCAGCTTAGTTTATTATTAGATGAGATTGAGGTTAAAGCTGTTATAACTGCCTTAACGATTCAGTGCGATGAACTTGTGTTAATTGACGCAATTGCTGATTGCTCCAGACAGTGGCCAAAGTTACAGCGGAAAATACTCAAAATAAATAACGGAGGCAATTATTTTTATAGATGTCTTGAACAATTAATGGCACAAGCAGCAAAAAATCCTTTTGCCTTGAAAGTTTACTATTTGTGTTTAAGATCGGGATTTATCGGTGAGTTATATGAGAAAGAAAGTGAACTTAAAGCGCTTGTATCTCGTCTCGGCGCGCTGATTGATAATCCGTTTATATCTTTATCTGATGAATCGAAAATTGGTAATGCAACCACAAAAAAAATTGAGGCAGAAACAAATCAAGGGGTGAGCGTTGAAGACTATTTGTTTGGGAGTGCAATACGATGACGCTTGTTCTCTCCCAACCGGATGTCGGGCTTGCTAAACAAATCAATTCTAGATTGGCCGATTTTGATTTACTGGCTTTATTAAGATTGCTACAGATGGAAGGCTACAAAATCAATGACATCTGGTTTTCCAGCCATGAAAGTTTAGCTTCTCAAGATCGCCTTGTTGAGCATGTTAAGTTGATAAATGAAAGAGCATTTTTAAGTATTAATTTAGGTCTGCTAGGTGTGCACAGTCCATTGCCGAGTACAGTATTTCAACAGTTAGATAAGGCGTCGATTAAGCAACGAAGTTTATCAGACTTTCTAGGTTTTTTTGATCATTTGCTGATCCTTAATTATTTGGGCAATCTTTATCCACAAATAAATACTGATTTATTTTGTGACTGGGAAGAATCGAACCGGCAATATCTGCAAATACAAAATATGCGTTCCAGGTCGAGTTTATACTGGTTGTTTCAATTGGTATTCCCTGAGTTCGAAATTACGCTAAAGGATAACCAGTTTTCTAATCTGGTTGACTCTCAATCAATTTACTTAGGAACATTAATTTTGGGCAATGAGTCAACTTTTGGCGGTAAGCGGCAATTAAAAATTTCTAGCTTACATATTCATTTAGGTCTACAACGAGAAGACTATCAGCCATATTTAAATTGGGCTGAAGAAGCCTTGAGAAGAGTTGAAGAATTGATCTTTCCATTATTAGATGGGCTCGAAGTTTACTTGAAGATCACCTTTGAATTAGGTGAGCATGATCATAGCTTGCATTTAGTTCCAAATAGTAGCCTTGGTTATGAAATATTAAAAACTAGGGAGCTAAAGAGATATCAATTATGTTTACATCAGGGGCCTGTCAGGCTACCACAAATAGAATCGTTAAATGACATTGAATGGGGGGTACCATGTCGCATTCAGGTTTAAGCTGTCTTCAAGGAAAGGTAGAGGCTGATCTTACTATCGAAGAAGAGTATGTCGAAAGTAATTTTCGCGAGCTAGCCAGCAATTGGCAAAAAGGAGATTATGCATCAATAATTAATCGATGTGAGCGACTGTTTAGCCAAAATATTTTCGATATCAGAGTGGTTACTTATTATCTGTATAGTGCCTGGGTAACGCCGCCAAGGGCAACACTACCGGAAATATTTAGGCTGTTGAATAACTTATTCGTACAAGAAGTCGATGTCTGGAAACCTTTGAGTATCGCTGGTAACGGCAACGATACTAGCGAAATACAAACAATTCTGGTGCAGTGCTTATCATTACTTTTCAAGAAAATGGAACAACGAATTAAACAATATGATGAGGAGTTTTCACAATTTGAGGAGTGCAGTGATTCGATTGTTGTTGAGCTTGATAAATTAGTGGTGTATTTATTGAATTATTGGGAAGTCAATCAGTTAGTCTACAAAATAAACGAACTGAAGGATTGTTATTTTTCAAATATAAAAGAATCAGGAATAAAAGAACCAGACTTAGAAGAATCTAATCCGCATTTGGCGGACAAAAAATACGAGGAGGAAAGGCAAGAAGTAATAATTGAAGGCGAAGCTTCAAGAGAAAAAGGTAGTGACAGGCAATCCCTTGAGAGTAAGACTGAATTAGCCAGATTAAGCGTTGAATTACAGTCACAGGCGCAATCTACTTCAGAGGAAACAGAACCGCTCAATCAATTAATGAATAAAATAGCTTTGTTTGACCAGTTAATTCAACGAAACGATTTATTGAAAGCGGCAATAGTGGCAGAAGATATTCAAGGGGAAATAGAAGATTTTAATCCTTTCTATTACTTGCCTTCATTATTTAAACGGTATGCAGAATTACGTGCCGTGAATTTACCGCAACTTGACAGGCACACTGCTTATCAAAATACGTCTCATTGGCAAGCGCTTAAGGATTATTATGTTATTGATATGGCTGGTTTTTCGAAGGTCAATTTTAAGCTCAATGGCAACGACGAGGCTAACAAAGGTGAGCCAGCAAACAGTCAAACTATTGATGAGCAACAATATTCAGAATTATACCCAGTAGATACTCAATATGAAAACGTTTCGCCTTATACCCATGGAGCTAAAAAACCAGAATCGATGGATTTTGAGCAAGCTGGACAAGAGCAATCTAATGGATAATCTAAGCGATTTAACAGGCTTACAAAATACCCCAGTGATTGACAGTCTGGCTTTCGTTTTAGTGCTAAAAATAAATGATAAGAGTGAAAAAGTACCGGGCGCTAATATAAAACAATGCCAGCTAAATCTGACCAGCCATGGATTCTCTGGTAGTTTGGGTTTTTGGCTTCCTGCAGAGCAGCGGGATGATAATCTAATAAGCCAATTTTCAAGTGAAGACTTAATAGAAGTTGATTTATCAATTATGCCTGTTCTGAATTTACCTGAGCCGGCCCCTGAGCCATTAAAGATTATTGGACTGGTGACTGATAAATCGGTCACAGAACTTCAAACTACCGCCTTATCTAAACGTCCGGTATTGTACCGTTATTATCAATTGAATTTTGCCGATCCTGCAAAGGTTTTATGGCAGCAGCATTTTCCCTGTGAACTTTATGTCGAGCAATCAATGGCGACTGTGATTAAAGCGCAAATCCCGGCGCTTTTTCAGTTGGAGCTTAAGCTGGATTTATTAGATGATTTACAGCCCATGATTTGTCTTGGGCTTGGTAAACGTCAAATGGTTAATGTGGGTGCTGTTAATCAACGGGCATTTATTAGTGATAAGTTAAACGCAAGCGCTGGGAGTTTTTATGATTTTATAATTGATTATCTTGAAACTAATAATGCTTTTTTAATATATGATTACACTCAGCAAAAATATGTAATTAGTGATGAAAAACTTCCTTTATCGGATAACAAAGGATTCCTGCCCCATGAAGTCAGTACTGTTTCGAATTACTGGCCAGAAAGTTTACGTTATAACACCCAGTTGCTTAATGCCGTTGCAGATAACCCTCAACAGGAAATGCTTGATAATTCCCTGATGGTAGACGGTATCCGTAAGGACCAATTAGTTCGTTATCCCATTGCAAGTTCGTTCACAAACAAAAAGTCTGTTGAATTAACGAAATTAAATAGTCATGGACAGGAACTTTCTATTCAGTTTTCTCAATGGCCATTACAATCATTTTATCCCAATATTGGGTTTAAGGTAGATAGTAAGGTGTGGGGAGATAAAGCGCTATATGCTAATCAAGATTATCGGGCTTATCAGCTTAGTATTAATATTCAAGCTGTTGATAACAATCAAGAGGAAGATATAGATACTGAATTTACCCAGTATCAATTACATTATCAGACTTGTGCAGAGCTTACCAAGAGTAAAAAACAAAGATTACCTATCGTTTGTCCAACCAGTTTTCCTTTATATGTTGAAGGGAAAATAGTCAGTACCATTGGTGAGGATTCAGATAAAACCTATGATATCACTGAAAATAAGGATACAGGGCAGTCTGAGTATCAAGTTTATATTCCTTTATGGGATAAAAATATCAAAATTCTATTTGAACCAGATTATATGAATTCTCATTTTTATTTTCCTTATTATCGAGATAATAAAATTTTGGTTGCTTTTGATTTATATCAGGCGTCTATCATCAAAGTTTTGAGCTGGGGAGATAGGGTACGTTTACCTGTCGCCACTCAAGGTAATCATATTTTATTTGGAAAAAATGAAAATGATGAAACATCATTGCGGCATGTTTATGAAGACAGTAAACCAGTACTTAATATTAAACGTCAGAAAGAAAAGGATACAGAACTGGTCAGGCTTGAAGAAGGCAGCATTATTTTGCAAACCTGTGAGGAGAAATAGTCATGCCTAAATGTGTTTGCAGTAGCGCCTTAATGCAGTGTACTTTTGGTGTAGCACCATCCAGTTTATTTGTACTACCCGTTAATCGAGTGCTCGAAACAACGCCTGGAGCTAATATCATGGACTACATTCCTATTACTAATATCCCACCTTTCGGAATGTGTAGTTCACCCTCTAATCCTACGGTCGCCGCTGCTACTACTGCAGCATTGGGTGTATTAACCCCTATGCCGTGTGTGCCTGCTACAGCTGCTCCCTGGGCACCTGGAAATCCCACTGTTCTGTTAAGTAATGCGCCCATTTTAACTGATAATAGTAAATTAGCTTGTAGTTATGGTGGGGTCATTAGTATTAATCAGCCAGGTCAAATGGTGGTGGAGGCATAATAATGAATAGTTTACTGAAAAATTTCCTGTTATCGATGCTTTTTTGTTTATTGATTTTTGTGGTGTTGCGAGTTGTTTTTAGCGACGAAAAAACTGAGATTATAGATTATATAGAATTGCTTATTATCTTTTTTGCGATAATCTTAATTGTTAGTCTGATTGTTTATTTAGTGCATTTTGCTTATAAAAAATGGAAAAACTACAAAACTTCGGCAAGACGCCTGTTAGTGATTGGTGATGAGCAGTGTGATCAAAATCAATTGCTTCAACTTTTTGATAGTCATGATTCTCAAAAATCATTTGTTGGTAATGAACAATGAAAATATCGGTGCCATTGCGCTGTAATAA
>CAZOBX010000008.1:46281-50611 GCA_964578045.1 uncultured Kangiella sp.
AGGTTGAACCAATCGAAATTCAGATAGTGCCCAGCTTTTTGCTGACGGATCAATCACCTAAAGGAAAATTCCAGTTATTACAGATTAGAGGCTCATGGTTTAGTCGAAAAACAAAGCTAGTGGTCGTTATCAATGTTCGTCAATTACAACAAATGGAAGAAGAACCCATTAGAAAGTATCTTTATGATATCAGCCAGGTAATTAAACAGCTTTCGTTTTGGAAAAGGAAAGTGGATGTTTCCATTTGTATTTCTCAAACAGACTCAATAGAGGGATATTCTAATTTTGTTCAATGTGTTTTTGAACGAAGCGGTTCAACATTATCGGGAAGTCTAACCAAAGATTTATTATTAGAATTTGGTATTCAAGATTCTTTGTCCAGGCAGATCGAAATATATAAACCAGAGTTACTCAATTCGATCACCAAGTTTACCGCTGAGCGCTTTTTGATTTTGTTAGATTTCTTTCATTATTCAGATGTCAGGTTGTCTCAAGTGAGAATGATTCTGGATACATTTAGGCAGTTGCAGGAAACTGAGAAGGCGAGGGTGTTTGTTGCTTGTGAAGAGAATAGGTAAGAGGCTGTGTAAGGATTGCGTTTGATCTTCTTTGTGAATTAAAAATAATTTAGTGTGAATGATCTTTCTATCAGAGATTCTGGTTTTTTAAAGTTGACGTAATCGCGTGTAATGTATTTTTCACCATTAACCAAATAAACTTATTTCTAACTAAAATTCATTGTTAACTAAGTAGTTTCGCTATGCGTTCGCAATTATTTTATGTAGCCAAAATATTTAAGAAAAACATAGATTAATAAGCGTTTTGTTACTTCGCTATGTTGTCAACGAAAAAGGACTTAATAATGCGTGTTACCACTCAAGCACAGAGTATCGATTTCCTACTCGACGGAGAAGACTTCTTTTCTCGACTTCACGAAAATATCTTGCGATCAGAATTGGAAAGTAAAGACAATTTTAACCTCAATGCTGGTGCCGCTCATATATCCATTAAACTTGCTTATTGGAAAGCCGATCCACAACTCATACTACCAGCCGTAAACGTCCAACATGGCGGAGTTGTAGTGATGCGATCTTCGCGGCGCTTAATTGATGCATTGCAAGCAGCCTGTTATGAAGGCGTAAATGTTTATGTGATTCTGTGGAACGCATGGAAAACGGAGTGCTGGTTTCCAGGAAGGCGATTTGGTCAACAAGTAGCCACGATTCAAGCGGCAAGAAGAACCGCTAGAGAAGGTGTTTTTGAATTAAAGAAACACAATTACCGTGGATATATTCTTCATCCAGCAACAAGTCTACATCTAAAGATCGCGGTATTCGAACGGGAAAATGGCCCTCAAGTATTATTAGGTGGTCTTAACTTGGGGGAGTGTTACAAATCAAATAAAATCCACGATATAAATAACAATTGGCACGACGCAGCAATTCAATTCAACGGACAAGCTGCTCAGGTTATTGATAATTTTTGTGACGGACTTCGAGCCAATGTTTTACCTGCTCAACGTGGCAATGCAGAAAACGACATGCCCGCACATAATCAACCCCTGAATGTGAAAGTATTAACTACCGATATGCGTTGGTCTAGAGCCGAACGACATATTAGAGCAGAAGTAGTAGAATCAATTAATAGTGCAACAAGCTATGTTTATTTAGAAAATCAAGCGCTCACCGATCCGGCAATTATCGATGCACTCATTGCCGCCACGGCTCGAGGTGTCGAAGTAATTTGTGTTGTTCCTCACCCAAAACAAACAATGTTAGGCGACTATAGCGGTTACGCTTATGTAATGAGTTTTGCTTTTAAAGCTCTTGCTCTGGCAGGCATGCGATCGTTTAACTATCCCGGACGCGTCCATGGTGAATGGACAATTAGAGCCGCGGAGCTTCACTCTGCTGAATTACTTTATCAAGGTTATTTTACGTCTGATCGTTCAATCAATATCACAACCCGACGTTATATTAATGGAAATGCCGGAGCTAACGGACGCGCGGGTACCAATACTGCGGCTGTTACCCGAACGTCTAACGCTCTCGCAAATGGCAGCGATGCGCTTTATCATAACATTACTCATCCCCTGCTTCCGTTTCGCCCGGCAAGTCAATATATGAACCGTTTTATAAAATGGGGAGGAACCGGCAACAGTGGTGATGGTTCCGTATATCTAAATAAAATTACATCAATCGATTCAACAACTACTGGATTCTATTCTCCATTGCTTCCGGCACATGCTGGCGAATCACCTTATGTGCATTCTAAAATCATGCTTATCGATGATGAAATAGCATTTATAGGAACCAGTAATTGGACCTATCGTAGCATGCAATTTGACGCTGAAATGAGCTTGATGATCAATAACCAAAATAAGGTCAGAAGTATTCGGAAGAAATTGTTTGCACACTGGGGTATGGGACATATTAACTTTGAAGCAGACGTTAGAGCCTGGCGTAACAGCGCTACAACTACATTAAGAAATATAGAGCGAAATCTGGGCGGTATTAACCGTGCTAGAGTCCATATTGTTCCGCTGACACTTGATGATTTTCAGGTAAGCCGTTTATCAATACCTGCGTGGGGTTCTTGGGCAATGGGAAATCAGATTTAATATTATTACCCAATTGCTCTTAAGACACCATTAGTATCAAATATAATGTCTAATTTACGACATCGAATAATAAACAGCAGGCAGTCACACTATCAACAAAATCCTACAAGAAAAAGATACTTTTTCCTACAAAGATACTCAGAGTTCAGCATTGATTTAAAATGACTCTGACTGGAATGTTAATGTGAATTAACGGTTAACCCGTTTTTAATTATGCTAGATTTCTTTCATTATTAAAACCAGTTAGTTGTAAAATGTGCCTGATATTATTTCGTGTAATTCCTTGTAATATCTTCTTGCTATTTTTAAGTGTTTAATATAAATAGGTATAATTATTACGGCATCATTTCATGCAATATTACTGCTCAGTTTGCCATTTTACCCAAAACTATATGCTTGCCCCTAGTCGATGTCGCCGCTGTGCTCGAATGGATACAATGCGAGCTGGAAGACCACCTAGAGGCGGCTTTTCGATAGCTGGCCCTTGTATTTTTAACAATCAAACCGGACAAGTAAGGCTATTTGAACCAGCAAAAGAGCGCGATGCTTTTGATACGTTATTACTAAAACCCAGGCACAGAAAAAAAACAAAACTAGATCTATTAGCTGACTTAGTACTTAAAAGCGAGGCAAGCAAGTCTCCCTCAATTGTGACTGATTCAGGAATCGAAAATTATGCACTAGTCCACACCATTGGTGGAAATACTTTAAAGCGTAAAAGTGGTGACGGCGCTTACGCTGAGTGGCTTGATGAGCATTTTTCCTCTCAAGAAAGTCGATGTGTTGGTGTTTTTCGTTTACAAGTAGAGAGAGTAGGTCATAGACGAGAAGGTGAATTACAAGATATTTTAGTACATAATTTTTCACTTCAGCTTCAAAAAATATTGGCCAGTTCTGCACTCAAAAAAACCCAGACTGTTATTTTAAATTGGCATCTAAGATTCAGTGCGCGCCCCAATTCGAATACAGGAAGGGGAATTAGCCAAAGATTGATAGATTGCCTAACCCTGTTGGCACAAAAAGCAAGAAAGAATCTAAAAATCATTTATACCATTCATGAAATAAAAGGGATTAGATTGGAACATCTTGTTTCTCCTTGCGCAATTATTACCTTAAATAAAACTGTATGTAACGCTATTACCAAGTTGGCATCCAGTTTAAAGGTGCCTGTATATTGTTCCGCAGTTCCAAATCTGATGTCTTCAGCGCCAACAAAAATTACCGATATAATATCCGGATACATTGGCGAACAACTTAACCCTGATTTTTGTCTGGGGGCAGATTATGGTAAAGCGTTTTTTCTCAGTAAATTGAAATCACGCAACTTGAATTCGAATAATAGCCATAGAACAATTCCCGGGGTACTTATTTTTGGTTCCATAACTGCTCGACATGGCGTGTCCCAAACACTACTTCAGAATTTCAGTCGATACTTAGATCAAAACAAGGTAAACAACGGATTTAAGATCATACTGGCGGGAGCGACATCGGATAGGAGTCTGACAAAAAAATTAGAAACGCTAAGCCGCAGTAAATCAAGGACAAATTATCGAATTTTGTTTCACGGGTTATTAAACTCTTTCGATGATTTATCTTTTTGTAGATACGCCATTTCATTTGACGAAGATGGTTTTCGGACAAATGCCTCTGCGATGATCAATTCGTTACGTGCAGGACATTTATTGTTTGCCAGAAACCCTGGTGAATCAG
>CAZOBX010000009.1:0-7157 GCA_964578045.1 uncultured Kangiella sp.
GTCGTCCACTTCGGCACGTTTACGATAATTATTTGGAACAAAGGCCCAAGTAACGCTTCCATCTGTATCGATTAAATAAGTAGCTGGATCAGGGAAAGTGAAACGGTTGTTGCCAAGTAAATGCTCTAAATCTACGTTGAGAGCCTTAAGCAACTGCTGATGACTTGCAGGTAACTCAAATTCCAAACCGAACATTTCTGTTATTTTGCTGCCTTCGTCAAAAAGCACATCAAAATCAACATGGGTTACTGCCATATCCGTGACATCCTTTGGAACATCTGTCGCAAGCAAATAATCAAGGGCACCTGGTTTTTCAGGGGTGATTGCAACCAACTTCGCCCCCGCTTGCTGTATTTCGTCGAGTCGATCGCCGTAGGCTTTTAGTTGCAAATTACAGTAAGGACACCAAATACCACGATAAAACGTGAGTACAATGGGACTGTCTTTTATATAATCTTGCAATCTTCTCGATTCACCATGCTGATTTTTTAACTCAAAATCAGGCACCACAGAACCCGGGCGAAGAGCCCTTTCCACAATATCTAAAGCGCTAATTTCACCTGCGCCTTGTTCTATAAGTGCAGATAGTTCGTATGGCAATCCTGTCCTGAACTGTTGTATTAGTTCGCGTATTTGTTGGTTAAGCATTTTTGATACTCCTTTATGATTATATTGTACATATATGTACAATATACGCCTGTGGATTTATTATGTCCATAGATGTACAATATATTTTTAATATCATTATTGATGCATACAGGTCTTCAGGTTTAGATATAGGAATAATTTATGGGGCGAAAGAAGGCCTTCGACAGGGATCTTGCTTTACGAACAGTAATGGACGAAATTTGGAAAAATGGCTATGAAGCCTGTTCAGTTAAGGCTATTTCTGAAAAACTGGGTATCACCCGATCCAGTTTTTACCATACATTTAGAAGTAGAGTGGAGCTGTTTTTTGAAGTATTAGACCTGTATGTTGCAGAGTCTCCCCATATAGCTTTAGCTGATATTGACGGTAGTCGACAGGTACTACGTGACATCTGCCATATATTCAAAGAAATATGCAGGGAAAGAGCAAAGGATCCTGAAAATCGCGGGTGTTTGGCTGTCAACAGCGTTGTCGAACTCGTTGGTGTGGATGAGAAAGTTGGACCGAGATTAGAAAATGCCATCTATCTTAATATCGAATTATTCGAAAACGCCCTGAAAATAGCGGCAAAGAGAGGCGAAATTGCCAACGAAAACATTCATATAAAAGCCCTTGCTTTACAAAATCTTTTAATTGGCGTGAATGTACTTGCCAAAGTTATTCATGATTTCGATGAATTATGGATACCCACTAAATATACACTAAGTGGCCTCGACTTTTATAAAGAAGAGTTCGATGAAATTGTTTAGCCAATCTTTTTTATCCAATAGAGTAGGGTCTCTGCCCAGCAAGGTCAAAAACAGTCAATCTAAACATTAAGAAAAGGAATGCGAAAACCCTCCTTTTAGGAGAAATTCTACACCCTCAACGCTTACAGCAGGTGAGCCGCTTTTCGGCGTCACCTTGCCTGTTTCTGTCAGGTTTCATTGCTTACTTACAACGTACTTTAGTATTTCCACTACCTGCTCAGGATTGGTTGCCCATGCCAAGGCTGCCGCATCCACTTCTTTTAATGGGTGTATAAGGTCTTTTCCATGCAAGGTAATATAGGGAGTACCCAACGACGCGCAATAACCTGCGTCAAAGGCAGCGTTCCATTGCTTATATTTATCGCCGAAGCGAATAATCGCAATATCACAACTTTCAATTAGAGTTCTGGTTCTTATAACATTCACTTTTGCTGACTTATGATCTCGCCAGAAAGGCTCTTTTTCAGCGCCGAGAATGTCGCCAGCGCCATCACTAGCCTCGTGATCTGTTACGGCTGATGAAAAAGAAATACACAGTTTCTTCTGCTTACAGCCTTCGATGATTTTTTTTCGCCAGTCAGTGTGTATTTCACCTGAGAGATATATGTGCCATTTCATATTTCACCACCTTTAAATTAAAATTTTGTAGGTTGCCTTCGGAAAAACCTAACGATTATGCGGCGGGGAGTTTAACGAAATCATGGACATTTTTTTGCCTGCTGGCGGTTGCCCGGTTGCACTTCGTTTGGAGTACTAAGCCGCCGCTTCACTGCCGCTCAGATAATCCCGTTAAGAACGGTTCCCGACCATTCGCACCGTAGTACGTAGATATTGGCATTTCCATGCGCCATCGATTTTGACGTAATCATCGTCGTACCGAGCAGTCATCCAGATTTCTCTTCCATCTTTTATGTAATCCCACGGGCCCATGATATACCAAATGCCCGTAGCACGATCTCCGTTTATGTCGATTATCGGGTTCGTAATGTTGTGCTGCGAAAAGCTGAACATATCCTGAAACCTTTGGAATAGCTCCCGAATAGCGTCGTGACCTTGGGCTTTACCGAAATCGGGACTTTCCCAAATCCCGTCCTTAGCAAAGAGGGATGTGATTCGATTTGGGTTGTGCATATCGTCGCAGATCTCGCAATATCGGGCTTTCAATTGCTTGATGGCTTCGATGTCTTCGATCCGCGTAATACGCATTTCCAATTCTTCTAAATCCATCGTTGTTATCTCCTGTATTTGTGTTTCGCCGAAATCGATAGGTAATCGTCCTGCACTCCGGAAAATGGTTCTCTAGCCGCTTAACAGGCCAGTGATCATTTTGTTAGGTGGTATTTTCATAGTGGTGCTTATTCAGTAGGAAGCACGAAACCCATATCACGCTTTCCACTAACATCGTATATCTCTGCCGAGTAGCTAGTAATGTCGCCACGAATATTGGATTCGCTCAATGCTGCCACAAGACTGTTCATGTAGGGATACGTGAAATGCTTGTCTAGATCCTCCTGGCTATCCCAGACCTCGAATATTGTGGCGCGGTTTGGGGCCGTGACATCGATTGCCCAATCATAAATTTGAGCACCCGGTTCTTTTCTTGAGTTTTCAATCGTGGTTATTACCGTTTCCTTGATGCGATCAAATCCTCCCGGTACGAACTCGAAAACGACTGCGATGATTAACATTAAGTTTCTCCAGAGTTTGCGAAAGCCATAGTTACCTCACCTTTTTCCATTTAGAAGGTCTGAGATTTAATCAATCAGGGACACGAAATAACAGACCCGCGCTTTTACGAATCTGCCTGCTTTGACTTGTTATAAGTCTTAAATATCAAAATTATCAAAATATCGAATACTTGGCGGCTGAGACAACATTGCACCAAGAGCTTCTAAAGCACCAGTTTCCGTTCTCCAGCCTAAATATTTTTCATAATGTTCTCGAGTCTCCCACGTTTCTAGAAGTACTAAATTACAAGAATCGTCTTGATTCCCAATAACTTGAACACCTATACAACCATCATAGCTGCGGGTGTCTGGAAGCATATTTTCAAAAGTTAATTTTAGCTTTTCAATATTGTCTGGCTTAGACTGTACTTCTAATATTACGTTTACACTCATATTACTCGCCTCAAAAAGATAGTTCTGATAGTAATCCAGTCCTGAACTCTTGTATTACTTCACTTAATTACTGATTAAGCATCTTAGAGCCCTCTTTATTTTCATTTATTGTACACGTGTGTACAATATAAGTCCATAAGCGTACAAATTATTTTTCAAAAGTATTCAATTTAGCACCACAGTTGATTTGGTTCAGACATGATAAAATTTTATGGGACGTAAAAAAACGTCTGATAGAGACCTTACAATAGGAATAGTAATGGACGAAATATGGAAGAAGGGTCACAAAGCCTGCTCTGTAAAAGCGATTTCATAAAAGTTATGTATAACGCGATCGAGTTTCTATTTCTTCCCTCTTAGACTCGACGACCTGTCGAAATATTTACACTTTTAACGAGCAAACCGTAACGACCAACTTCATTAGTAGACGCATTTTATTTTAACTTCTTTCGAGCAAAAGGAGTGCATATTGTTTTTCAATATCGTTAAATACTTTTTTTGTTTTAAATCCACAAAAAGCTAGTTTGCTAACAATACTATCTTGTTCGAATTTACGGGAAATTTCGGTATGAATGATATCACCTTTATTGATCAGATGGGTGACGCCTAAAGGTGCAATATGTATTTCTTGATCGGCTAAGAATTCTGCGTAGATCTCTATTTGTTGTTTGAGCGTATTATATCGAGCTCGGTGTTTAACCTTACTGATATCAATATTTGATCCTAGCTCACTGTTCATTCTAACAAATAGATTCTTGGTGAATTGGGCGGTCACTCCTGCCGAATCGTTATAGGCTGCTTCCAGCGTCGAGGTATCTTTGTGAAGATCGACGCCCAATAAAAAAAAGTCTCCTTGTTTAAGGCTCTGAGCAGCATGAGTAAAAAAATCAGCGAATTCTGTCTGACTCAGGTTTCCAATACTGCTGCCTAGAAAGATAACCATGTTCTTGCCAAATCCCGAAAACAGGGGAAAAGCTCGTTCCCAGGTTGTACATAAAGTGTGAAACTCAATGTATTTGTAGTTGCCAGATAATTGACTCATTCCAAAATCTAGCGCAGATTGGCTCACATCAATCGCAACATAATCTAAACAGGTTTGTTTTTTATTATAGTTATCCAACAAAAATTTTGTTTTTCTGGATGTACCGGCTCCAAGTTCAATAAGGGTAACGGAACCAGTAATAGACGAGATCTCATTTGAATGCTGGCTCAATATCTGTTCCTCAGTTCTAGAAAGGTAATATTCTGGAAGGTCACAAATTTGTTCAAATAACTTACTCCCTTTTGAGTCATACAAATATTGACTTTGGAGAATACGGGGGGAGTTTTCTAAACCAATATTGACTGACTCAGCAAAATTTGAAATCGGGTCACTTATTGTTTCGTCTCCAAATTGGATGTCCATGAGCGGCTCTTTATTACTCAAGCGTAACTCTATAGGACTTTTAGTCTTGGTAATATTTTGTTGACTCATCATCAAACTCCTTTTTTTGTTTTTAGAAATTTTTCAACGGTAAGTATTAGTGATTAACAAACCATTAATAATGATTTGACAATCTGTCGGTCGAAATTATCTGGCCTGAATATCGATGGATACTCTGTCACCGTAAAACGCAATATACTTTTTTATAGGCGCTACTGTGTCGAGGGGATCGTTATAAGCCCAGGCAACGTTTTCGATATATTTTCCATCTGCGTCTATGCTGTAATAGCTCGCATTTCCCTTTATCGGGCAAAAAGTCGTTTGCTTTGATTGTATAAATAAATTCATTTTGCAATCTTGTCGAGGGAAATAAATCACCGGAGGCAACTTTTTTTCAGCATAAACTTCTTTCAAAATAACAGCTGAGCGAGTTCCGGCAATAACGAGATCGCCTGCTTTTACAAGATATTTTGTATCAGGATATTCGAACGAAGCGGTATGATTTTTACTTTTACTCATGTTTCATCTACCTTTTTATTAGTATTCACTTACCAAAAGATTAAAATTGGCAACGCGGTATTTTACTCCGCCTGCCGGATGATATTTATCTATGCTGCGCTAGCAGACTTATTGATCGGCTTGACCTTATTCAAAGACTCCACTCGACTCTTTACTGCTCTGCCCGCGTCATTCAGACTCTGTTGTAGTTTATTACGCATGATCACAGCGTGTATCAATTTACCGAACACACTAAACCGAACACCGTACTTAAGATTAATGTCTAAACATGATTTACCGTCGCCTACATCTTTTATTGTCCAGGTGCTAAGTGAATCGGTTAACGGTCCGAGCGGCGTTACCTGGTATTCAAACTCGTTATTTTCTTCCCATTTGGTGATGATTTCATCTAACCCACCAAAACCTTCAATTTCACAATGTCTGCCATGACCGACACCTTTTTCTACTTTACCAATTTGGTAAGATTGACTAACGCTCGGCGCCCATACCGCGACGTTGGCAAAATCCTGCAACACGCTCCATACTTTCTGCCTTGATGCATTGATTTGAATTGACGTGTCAACAGTGTATTTTCTATTTTGATTAGTCATATACTTGTTACTCGCTTGGCTTGTTTTTAGAACTCACAGCTTATGCCTTAATTAAGTTATTGGTAAGACAGTTTTTATGCGAATCTATGGTGCATTTATGCACCACACTTTTTTAGATGGGTTATTTGTGCTAGTGTCAAATCTAACCGTTTGGATGCCCGTTTTAGACAATTAAAAGAAGGTGTTATATGAACTGGGATGACTTGAAATACTTTCTGGCTGTCGCTCGCCATGGCTCTGTCCGCGCTGCGGCGAAGGCACTTGAGGTAAACCATGCCACGGTTTCACGACGGATCCGACAATTTGAAGAGCAGTTAGGTTACCGACTTTTTGAAAGAACTGGTAAGGGTTATGAACCTACTGTACTCGCCGAAGAAATATATAGTGATGCGATCCATTTAGAAGAACGACTCAACAAAGTGTCTCTTAAGGTCGCAGGTCGCAACAAAGAACTGAGTGGGGATATTCGTATTACTTTGCCGAATCCAGTCGCCACTCATCTTTTAATGGATGACCTGGCTGAATTTAGCCGGCTGCACCCTAATATTGAATTGGAAATAATGGACTCCAATCGAACCTTTAATTTGGCAAAACGTGAAGCGGACGTCGCATTTCGTATTGTTAAAGACCCACCGGAATATTTGATCGGCCGTAAACTAGCTAATATTCACCGCGCCTGTTACATTGCCAGCAGTCGAGCACATGAATTAGAAAATGAGGATTGGGTCTCCAATACCAATTGGATCAGCTGGAGCGATAAATTACGACGTCCAATAGGGCAAATTGCGCGCGACTATCCTCGATTTAAGGTTCGTCATAAGATTATTGATGCAAGTCTACAACGAGATGCCTGCCGAGCGGGAATGGGTATCAGTGTACTTATCTGCTTTATGGCAGATAACGACCCTGGTTTGGTACGAATACCGCCCTATACATCTGAACATAAATACAATTTGTGGTTGTTATATCATCCTGATTTAAGAAACAGTGAAAAAATACAGACGTTTATACGTTTCATTTATAAAAAGATGGAGGCTAAACGAGCACTGATTGAAGGAAAGGTTTACCAGAAGGCTTTACCTATTTCCTAACTGCAACTAACCTGAT
>CAZOBX010000009.1:7167-8762 GCA_964578045.1 uncultured Kangiella sp.
GAAGAATATATCCGATGAACGACAAAGAGAACTCAACAAACTGTCTCATGAGCCTGCTGGTAAAATAGCTAAGCTTGAAAAGGAACTTAATCGAACGCTTGATAAAGCGGATAGAGAGCTTACCAGAGAGGCGGCACAGGAAGATAAAATTGAAAAAATCAGAAAAAAGCAACGCAAACTACAAGAAAAAATCGATAAATCGTATCGAAAATTTACCAAGAAAGTGGATAGAGAAAATCGTAGATAAGATGAAAAACGCAACAAAATCTTATCAAAATAGCCAGAGAATAGATCTGTAATGGGCTTAAATTAAAATGGTGTTGACCAAACGAGTACGGAGTCAAGGGTTGCAACGTGCATGTGAATGATTTGCTCGATGCAAGATCAGTCCCTAAAAAGTCTGCAATTTGTAACCTATAACTCTAAGACCGCCATAGAAATTATTGATTTAATTTGCTTAATAATTTGTTCAGTTTTTTCAGGTTTAAAACCGCTAAATCTTGGCGTGTGTACATGTCCTACCGGTAATTTCGGATTGTACATATCTCGAAGCACCAGGCTACGGTATGAAACTTCGTTAGAAAGATAGCCACCACCAGATCCTTGCACCGATACGCTCTGAGATAACTCGTTTAAACCACTCGGGCTAAACGACATCTCTGTTGTTGTGACCTTATGATTATCATTGATCTTAAAGTCACCGAGAGCTTTTACCATCACTGTTGCAGGTAAACTGAATTCATTGAATTCAGGGCCTTTTAATGGACTATTGTTCAGTAAAGGGATCAAGGGTTTTTCTGCACTAGCGCCAGTAAACACATTTAAGTTATCAGGTGCCTTAGCACTGCGTCTTAAACCTGGAAATCGCTCAAGATCAAAGTTATCACGCCCCATACTGACAGTGATGATCATGTCAACATGCTTTTCTCGTATATAAGGCGTCAATAATTCTTCAATCATGCCTTGGTCGAAGTCCGCAAATCTTACCGGAACAATAAAGCTTTCAATTTCAACGCTTTGCCCATTGCTACTCATCAATAAATCATCAAGTGCCATAGCAATGACACCAGAAGGATTACTTTGATTAAGGTGACGATCAAGGAAAAATGGGTCAAATCCTGTTACTAAAATTTTTATGCTGGCTTTTTTATCAAACTTAACATCTTGCTGACCCCGAGTTAGTAATTCTAATTGCCACAAAAGTTTATCCTGCTGTATAGGAGGCAAGGTTCTAAATACGGGTGCTTGACGTAACGCTTGAGTGGTTTGCAACCTTGCCCAATATAGTGGGCGGTCATCAAAATCGCTCAGTTTGGCATAAGATAGCATGGCAGTTTTCCACAATGCCCGACCATGTGTTAAGACCAGTTCACTCAAAACTGAAAAGTTTGCTGCTTGCGATATTTGTGTTTTAAAAGCTTCAACATTGGATTTAAAACGGTTCACCACATCGGGCATTAACTGCTTAGCTTTTTCTATGCGTTGCTCTTCAACGGTTAATTCAGTTTTATCTATTGCTGCGATATTTTCGCAATAAATACTCAATAAAAAAACCCGATTATAATTTGCAAAATCTACAAGAAAAAACGCTCGCA
>CAZOBX010000009.1:8772-12497 GCA_964578045.1 uncultured Kangiella sp.
ATAAGTAACAAGCTTTTAAATTTAAACATAGTTATCTCTAATGAAGGCGTCGTGAACGGGTAGTTAATAAAATAAGATGGTTTCATCGTATAGAACAGTATACACAAAAATATTGAAACTATGGCGTAACTTATTGGTGACCCTAAGATAAAACTGTAAGAACATGAGGGATAGGCACATTTTTCACTGCCTGATTACCAGAAAGATTACTGGCGTTAAGGTAGAGTGTTTTCGTTCAACATGGCTGACTCGCTAAACAGCGGTGGTGATCCTTTTGTGTTCTTCTTTTATAATTGTTTTGTTCAAAATTCTTACTTCACCAACCATCAGTAGCCGCATATCATCAATAATGTAATTGGCTAAAGATAAATCATCAATGTGATCTCCTGCTATATCCAAACGAAAATCTTGCCCCTGAATACCGCCGCCATTAGAAAATTCAATTTCGAAATCAAATACGACTCTTTTTTGCTGAATGTTGTTCATCATCTACCTTTATTCAGTTTGCACTTCTCACTAGCTTGTATAATTATGTTAACCTCAGGTTTGAATAAGAAAAGTCAGCCCCATTTGAATACAATAGGTTACCAATCTGTATCCGAATTTATTTTAGTGCTCGATGATCGCAAAAGCTCTTACCGGAAAAGTTCCCATTCCTTTCATCTTTACCGGTACCGCAAAAAATTTGAATGGCGTTTTTGGTAGAACATTGAGGTTCGTCATATGCTCACAAATGGGAATGTCGGCACCCAATAAAATAGTATGGCATGGTCTACATTTTCCGGATGCATCATCGATGTTATGACTGTCTATACCGACAAATTTAACCTGCTGTTGTTTAAGGTAAAGCGCTGCTTTTTCAGTGACAAATGGGTAATTTTCAAAGTACTGGTCGCTACCCCAATGTCTAGACCAATTGGTGTTTATCAATACTGCCTTGTTGTCTATGTCTAAAGAGGAAAAATGCTCTGGTCCAATTGTTTGGGTATCTTGCAGAATTTTAATAACCACCGCGTCTAAATTGGCGAGAGACTCTAAAGCAATTTCTGATAAGTCTTTGCCTTGTTCATATCGATGAAAAGGCACATCAACGTAGGTTCCGGTATTGGAGCAGAGGGTAACAGTTCCAATTTGAAAGCTGGTGCCTTTCTGGTAAATTTCCTTCGATGCCTCTCTGCTTAAGTAGTCACATATAATTGGCGCAGGCAAACCCTTATAAGTAATCATGCCGTTTTCGACGGAATGGCTTACGTCAATTAGTGTAAAATCATTTTGGACTAGTGTTTTCATTTTCTATTCCTGTCGATTTATAGATGTTCAGTAACGTCGTTATTCCGATTGTAATCCAAACGATATTGACAAAAACTGAAGGCAAAGCGCCATAGTAGAGTGAATTAATCATAAGAAAAATACTTCCGCTCAAATTTCCCAATTGAAACGATTTGGATTTACCACCGATTTTTCCAGCGGAAACTAAATAGTAAGGGATCAGTAAAAGAGCTGCGCCAAGCCAACCCATGCCGTCAACTAGTATCTCAGTCATATTTTCAACGTGCCTTTTGAACCAACTCTAATAATATTCTAATTATAACGACGATTATTATTTAAAACTATTGAAATATATCGACTTGGTGGTTCAGTTATTTTAAACTACTGTAATATGGCATTAGTCAACGAGCTAATTAAATTCAAGCGTGTCCTCAATGACACAGAGGCGATTATGAAAATTACTGAACTAAAGAGTTTCCTGGAAATAGTGAGTGTTGAAAGCTTTAGTAAAGCGGCTGCAAATTTGCACTATGCGCATTCATCAGTAACAGCCCAAATAAAATCACTGGAGAGTCATTTAGGCGAACAACTTTTTTATCGAGACAACCAATCGGTTACTTTAACCGAGGCGGGTAAAAGACTTCATCCGTTTGCTAGAAAAATCATTGATATTAGTCGAGAAGCTAAGTATCGGGTCAATGAGACGCCTCGATTAAGCGGTGAACTCATCATTGCCGCGGTCGAAACCGTCAGTACCTACCGGCTTCCTAAATTGTTAAAACGCATTCAACAAAGCGCGCCAAATGTTCACGTTTCTTTCAGAGTCATGGGCGACAAAGAAATCATAGATGGTGTTAAATCAGGCACACTTGATTTCGGTTTCTTGGTAGAAGAAAAATTACTGGAGCCAGACATAGAGGTTGCTTATCTATGCCGAGAGCCGGTTTCTTTGTTTGTAGAGCCTAACCATGTCCTGGCCAAAAGTAAAAGAGTGTCAGCAAAAGATCTTGCCAAAGAACACCATTTGCTTTGGAGTTTAGGCTGTAGCTATAGCGATGTCTTTAACAACATTATGCAACGAGCCGGGTTTCATGATTATTCGTATACCGAGTTTAGCAATACCGAATCGATCAAACACTGTGCTATGGAAGGACTGGGTATAGCGACGCTAACCGATATTACTGCTGTTAAGGAGCTCGCCGCTGGAGAAATAATAAAACTAAACTTCCCAATTCCTAATCAATTTAGTTCCATTATGTTTTGGAACAAGAATCGGGAGAGTTTTCCAGTATTGAATCATTTTATACAACAAGCAGCAAAACATTTTGGTTTCAAAAAATAATTTCTATCGAACAAGTCTTTTTCGATAATTAGGTAGTGATTACATTTCAGAAAACACTTTACCAATAGTAGTCTCAGTAAACTAACAATGCTTAACCAGGGCCAGCAATCGGACAGTCAAACCTGTCACTTAAATTGCTTGCTCAATTTCAGTGCCAGGTTTTCCCGCTGTTATGGCCCGCGCTAAAAGAGCAAAATTCCTTTAGTTAGCTGGGCAAAAAACCTGACCACTTCAGGCACTGTCAACCGAACGTTTTACGTGCAAGTTGATTTAAGCCTTTTTCTAGTTATTTGATTATTTCCAAAATTTGGATGTAGGTGAATTGTGTCCATATTTCAAACGGTTTTTCTCGAAGAATTGATTGTGTATCTCTGCAATATCTCGAAAACTCAATGTGAATCGGTAATACAACCGAATTGTATGGTTGATATTTGGCGTGCGTAATGAAACCGCTTATATGCATTCATGAGTGCTGAGTTTACACGATGCCGTTAAGTTGCCAATCCCGAATTTACCGCGATCGAAATCAAAGGTGTTAGATGGATGGTCGTTCACTGCCCATCTCTTTATTCCAAACTGGAATAGACAATATTCCATTTATTGTATTTATTTCCTACAATAAAATATCCATAATCTATACATCGGTCGTAGGACGAGATTAATTGAAAACCTGCAAGAAGCAGTTCGCAATTATGAATCCTAATTCGATATACAAATAGTTACTGGTACTCTTTGTGAAAAAGCAACCAACCGCAAGCATCAAGTTCAACGCTCTGCCAGGTATTGTTTGATAGATGGTTGAGTGGCCTTTATAACGAAGGAGTCACGAAAAACGTTTAAATTATTACGGTAATAATTCTTGAAATATTAGCCGGCTATTTGTTCGTATCGTTGAATCTGAATCCGCTAATTCGATTGTCGATAACTAATGGCATTTATATGGAGCAGACGAACTAAAAAAACACAGTTAATTTAACAATCAACTTTATATTATGAGGAATAAATGATGAGTAATCGATTAGAAAATAAGGTAGCTGTCATCACCGGTGGAAACAGCGGAATGGGTTTGGCCGCCGCAAAGATGTTTACAGCTGAAGGAGCGAAAGTAATTATC
>CAZOBX010000009.1:12507-16969 GCA_964578045.1 uncultured Kangiella sp.
CTCGATAAGGCTGTCAAAGAAGTTGGGGGCGATTGCGTTGGAGTAAAATCGGATGCATCCAATTTTTCGGATATGGATACGCTGTATTCGTTTGTAAAAGAAAAGTACGGGAAAATTGATGTTCTTTATATTAATCACGGCATTGCCCGTTTTAGCCCATTCACCGAAGTTGATGAATCAACCTTTGATGAAGTCATGAATGTTAACGTAAAAGGTGTTTTCTTTAATGTTCAAAAAGCGTTCCCGTTGCTTTCTAGTGGTGCTTCTGTAATCTTAACAACCTCCATCGCCGCTTCAAAAGGCTTTGCTGAGACAGCGGTTTATGCTGCTTCGAAAGCTGCCGTTAGAAATCTTGCACGAACACTTGCGGCCGAGTTACTCGACAAAAACATTCGGGTCAACGCTCTTGCCCCTGGTTCAATCGACACACCAATCTTTGAAAATATGGGTATGCCCAGCGAAGCACAGAAAGAAACGAAAGCATTTTTCGAGAGCATCATTCCGATGAAACGTTTAGGACATGCAGATGAAATCGCTGCGCCGGCTGTTTTCTTGGCTTCTGACGAGTCGTCATTTATGACTGGTTTTGAGTTAGTGGTCGATGGTGGTGTGACCGAACTGTAGCTCATAAAGCAACCCACCAGAAATTTGAATTATTTGAATCTCACTATCTAATAACCATGTTAAAAAGAGGATGGAAAAATGACTAAATCACTTAACGTTTTGATCACAGGTGCCACAGCGGGCTTTGGACGGGAGACGGCCCAAAAACTAGCGAAAGACGGTCATCGAATATTCGCAAGTGCGCGAGACATTAAAGGAAAAAATGCCGACGCAGCTCAAAGCCTTGAGCAGTGGGCGAATGAGAAAAATCTCAAATTGAGTGTAGTAGAGATTGATGTTTCAGATGAGCAGTCTGTTAATCGAGGCGTTTCTTCAATACTTAAGGAAGCAGGCCATCTTGATGTCGTCGTTAATAATGCCGGTATTGTGGGACTTGGACCCATTGAAGCTTATTCCCTGGATCAAATAGAAGCTATGTATAACACCAATGTTTTTGGTTCTCTTCGTATTATTCAAGCGGTCCTCCCCGGTATGCGTGAACGTAAAGCAGGCTTGTTAATCCAAATTTCAAGTGTAGGTGGTAGAACGTACTTACCATTCCACGGAATTTATAACTCGACTAAATGGGCTGTGGAGTCAATTGCAGAAGGTCTTAACTTCGAATTGAGATCGCATGGGATCGATTCGGTTATTATTGAACCCGGTGCATTTAATACCTCAATCATGGGTAAATTCGGCGCACCTGAGTACACTGAAATTGAAAATGAATATCCTGAATTTAATCAAGACAAAGAAATGATGTTTGGAAAAATGTTAAAAACTATTACTTCTGAAGATGCACCAGGGCCAGTTTGGATTGCTGACGCAATCAAAAAACTAGTTGATATGCCTGCGGGAGAACGTCCAACTAGAACCGTCGTTGGTGAGGCCGCAACAGGAGGTGTTAGAGACCTAAACAAAGGACAGGATATTGCACAACGTATACATCTAAATTCCTTGGGGCTGGAACATTGGAATAAAAGCTGATTACGACTGTATCAAATAATCAAATCAGAGGAAACCTTCTAAAAACTATTAGGAGGTTTATGTTTTGTGCACTAACCATGTAGTCGAATTTAGTTTGATAAAACGATAATAAAACCGAGGTATCGATATGAAAATCAATACAATCAAAGTATTAAATCTTATATTTGCAACCGTTGTTGTAGGTTTAGCCACTGCGGTAAGTGCCTTGGAAAAGACATTTACGACCCCCCTCATCGAATCTAAGGGCTATCATGTCGGTAGTTACGGCGACGGAGCCTACTGGATTACCGACGGGTTGTATAACTCCGCGTTTGTAGTCACTAATGACGGCGTAATTGTTATTGACGCGCCCGCTTCGTATGCCAGTAAACTGCCAGAGGCGATCAAGGAAATAACTGACAAACCCGTAAAATATTTTATCTATAGCCACCACCATAAAGATCACACTGGCGGCTCTTCCGTTTTTGGCAACGAAGTGATCCGGGTTTCTCACGAACTAACGGCTCAAGAGCTACGGCGGAAAAATGATCCGAATCGGCCAATACCTAGTGTTACCTTTAAAGACAAACATACTATAGAGCTAGGCGGTCAACGTATTGAATTGTCTTATCCCGGATTACAACATTCACCCGGTAACATATTTATATACCTACCGAAACAAAAGGTCGTTATGCTCATTGACGTTCTTTACCCAGGTTGGGTTCCTTTCAAAGATTTTGCTGTTGCAGCCAGTGTATCTGGTTATTTTGAGGCATTTGAGCAGGCGAAAGAATTTAACTTTAAATATTTTCAGGGTGGTCATGTCGGTCGTCCAGGTACGCGTGATGATTTTGATAACACTTATCAATACATTACCGACATCCAAATTAACGCAAAGAAAGCAATACAAATCACCAATCCACCGCTTTCTTTTACCATGCAAAATAATCCAATTAAAGAAGTGTATGTTCCTTTCAATACGTATCTGGAAGCCGCGAGTGAACTTTGTGCGCAAATAACCTTACAGAAATGGCGAGGGATCCTTAATGCTGGGGACCTTTACACCAAGGGTCATTGTTGGACGACCATTCTCGACTTGACTATTGATTGAGTACACAAAATATTTAATAAAACACAAAGAAAATTTAAGCAACAACAATCAAGAAAATATAACGAATTATTGGCTGATCACAGCACAACATAGAATATTTAGGAGTTACATTTAGATGAGTAATTTACGACTAAACTACTTTGATTTTCACGGTAGCCGAGGAGAAGCGGCCCGGCTTGCGCTGTTCATTGGAAATATACCATTCGATGACAACCGAATAGCTGTTAATGACTGGTCTAAAGTAAAAGAGAAAATGCCATTTCAAGCGATCCCTGTCTTGGAAGTGGACGGAAAAACCATTACACAGTCTAATACAATTAATAGATACATCGGAAGGATTGCAAACTTGTATCCTGGTGATGAATGGCAAGCGGCGCAATGCGATGAAGTGATGGATGCGGTTGAAGAGGTTGTTAGCAAAATAAGTCGAACCATTAAATTACAAGATGAAGACGAAAAGAGATCGGCAAGGATCGTATTAGCCAAAGGAGTTTTACCGCTTTACTTGACCAGACTTGAGTCTAGTCTCAAAGAACGCGGCGGAAAATATTTCGCAAGCGACAAACTTACGGTAGCTGATTTGGTTGTTTTTGTTTGGATTCGTGGTTTGCGAAAGGGATTGCTCGATCATATACCAGCAGACCTGGTTGATAAAACAGTGCCATTGTTAGTCGAGCATGCTGAGCGAATAAGTAAACACCCCAAAATTCTGGAATATTATGAGAACCACTCAATACACTAGCGAAAGGTTGCGGTAACTTTATTTCGGGAATTAATTGAGCTTAGTGTAGCTGTAAATAGTCGGCCATATAGAAGTGATAGCCTTGTTAACTCTGAACATGGAAATCGTTAATTGATAACCAAGATATGAGACGACGAATAATTTATATTCGAGCAAACAAAGAGTTGTAGTAAATTTATGAAAAAAATACAAGTTGAAATGATCAGTGATGTCATATGTCCCTGGTGCTGGATTGGTAAGAGAAATCTCGAAAGAGCGATTGCTATAGGAAGTGAGCAATATGAAGTCACTGTAAAGTGGTCGCCATATCTACTTCGCCCAGATACGCCTAAAGAAGGCTCTGTCAAAGACCCCGACACGCCTTCAAATCCGAGAGTCGGTCACAACCTTCGTCAAGCTGGCCGCGATGCTGGTATTAATTTTACAGGAAAGTGTGATCGCACACCGAACACTGTCATGCCGCACAACTTATTACGCTTTGCCGGGTTGTATGGAGGCGATAAAGTTCAAAATCGAGTTCAAGAATCGCTCTTTAATGCTTATTTTACAGACGGTGAAACACTTGGAATTGATTTATTAACTAAAATAGCCGGTGAAGTTGGATTAGATTCCGATAAGGCTCGGACATACATCGAAAGTCAAGAAGCTGACGAAGCGACAATCAGTGAAGCGATGAAAAATAGCCGTAGTGGGGTGCAAAACATTCCTTTTTGCATCGTCAATGGAAAGGCTATGATTGTTGGTGCGCAGCCGCCAAATAGGTTTCTAGTGGCCTTCGCGGAAGCACCCGAATTATAGTATTAAAGAGAGTGTACTAGATTATTTTAATCAAAATTCTTTTTCAAAGGTGGTACCTAATGCCAATTAGATAATTCAGCTTATCTTCAAATTTTGGATGTAGCAAATCTGGCGTTCCCGTTGTAGCGTCTGGATTATGTGCTACAGAGCTTGTTAAATTCTTCAAAGTAACGAATCCTTCAAAGTTCCCATCGTGGTACTCGTAATTGAGCGTCAACAAATCGTCACTTACGCAGGACAGT
>CAZOBX010000009.1:16979-19946 GCA_964578045.1 uncultured Kangiella sp.
TCGTAATTGAAGTCGACGCTCAAATAGGAGTCGGCATTATTCCGAGCGCTAATAGATTGGATTTTTGAACCCAATAAGTGCCATTCATTAATATTATATGTGCCACCGAGATTGACAACCCACCTCGGAACATTGATCGCATTGGGATCATTTAAGATCTTGCGATTTCCCTCATGATTAAAACTCGCGTTGCTATTTAACGACCAATCTCCATGTTTATATTTAAAGTCGACTTCTAACCCTTTTCGAGTGAATTTATTTGCGTTGATATAGGTTGTACCTGGCGCTACGGGGTTATCTACTGTAGTGATAAAATCTTCACCGTCAAATGCATACGCGTTGACCATAAAAAGTATCTTTGGGGCCGTATAGCTATATACCATATCAAAAGTTGTAATTGTTTCCGCCACCAATTCAGAATTTCCAACTACAGTGTTGGGTAGGTTAATACTCGTGTGAACAAAATTTGGCGAAGTAAAACCAACCGAATATAAGAACTTTAAAGATTGCCGTTGGTCTAAACTGTAAACCAGGCTTGCCCTCGGAGTCATTTTAGTACCTGATTTTTCGTTATCTGTCCACCTCGCGCCAAGCAAGAATCTCCATTTATCTAATGAATAATCAAGTTGGAGATAGTTTGTTTTTTCAGATGTCGAGTCACTTTCGATGATTACTGCGTTAGGTGAGTTCAAATCGTCAGGTAAATATGATTCGTAATTTCCAATATTGCGACGTTCATACTCAACACCAGTTAATACACTCAACCCTGAAAAAGATTCGAGGCTGCGGGAAAATTCAACACCAGTTCGCCAACGGAAATTATCTTTACCACTATTATCGAACAATGTACGTTCAAAGCTCCTGTCAAACGTTGGCGAGTAAGAATTATAATCGGAGAATAATTTTAAAGATGCATTTTCGTAAATCCATCGATAATCGCCATGCGCGAGGTAACCTTCATTAGAAACAAACAACGGTATATCATACAGTGGGGAATTATTAATTGTTGAAGGAGGATTACGACCTTGGACTGTTTCATCAAACACATGGAACAATAAATTTAGGTGTTTATCAGCGTAATTCACCATGGCGGATGTAGTCTCCTTACGCCTTGGCATATATAGAATAGTGTCCTGATAAATATATTCTCCTAAGTATCCGTCCTGACGTTGATGTTCAGCTGATATAGTCACCCTCGACTCATTGTCGATTATATTTGTCCAAGAAAAACTAATGTTTCTTTGAGCATGACTACCGAGAGTAGAAGTGACCACGCCACCTTGAATACGTGTTATGACGTTAATAACCCCAGAAATTGCATTTGTGCCATAGATTACTGCACCTGGTCCGCGAATCACTTCAAGTCTATCAACTGATTCGAGCGGAATTGATAATAAGGGTATCGCATTGTGGGAAGGAGACCAATAAGGTACACCGTCTAATAAAAATAGTATTTTACTACCAAACGCTTCGGTGACTCCGCGGATCATTACTGTAGAATTTCCGAATGTACCTTCATTGATAACTATTCCGGGGATTAAAGACATCGCTTCGGACAGTGTCCTTGCTCCCTGTTGCTTCGCCTCTTCTAAACTGATTGTCGAGACTACCGCTGGTGTTTCCAGGATAGATTCGCTCTCAGTTGACGCAATGCTAACGCGTAAATTTAGTAATTCTTCTAAAGATAAACTAAATATGTCTTCAGTGGTTTGCGCTCTACTTTCGTAGACACAAAATAGTAGCAAAAAGAAAAGGGAGAATATGATTTGAGTAGGGTGAGTATGACACATTGTTATTATTCTCCAGTGTTATTTGGAGTTGTTAGTAACTCTTTTTTTCGAATAATTCATTGCGCCTTACTTCTTAGCCACCTTCGAAAATAGTGTTTCAGCTTACCGATTTTTTAAGAGGCAGCTATTTTCGGAACTATGAGTATGAGTGATCAAGAGCGATAAATAAATACCAATCATGGAATATTGACAATTCCAATTCAGAATATTAAAGCTGATACTGACTTAAAAAGTATTAATCTATTCAAATGTTAAGACTATAGACGATTGCCAACCGGAATAGCAAACACAAAAAGTCAATTTATACCTAGATTTTGCTCGGGAAATAGGCATTCACGATGAATATAAAAGCAAATATATTACTTTAGGGTCTCAAATTGTGAAGCAAAAATATAAACCAACCATTTTGTCGCAATGAGCATTCATATAAAAAGCGTGTTTAAATATTTACTAAGTGAATCCACATTCTTCTAGTTAGAACCTTGAAGTACAGGGCTTTTCGAAAATTCTTCTTTCAAATGATTGATAAAACAACGTACTTTAAGAGGAATGTAATTATTCTGAGGGTACATGGCGTTAATCGGAAATTCTGTTGGTATATAGTCTGGCATAATGCCGACTAAATCATCGCTATCAAGTAAAGGTTGAACTAACCAGTGTGGCATCACTGCGATACCGATCCCCGACAAAACACACTCCAAAATAGCATCACTGCAATTAGATTGCATGGTCCCATTCACTTGCACGGTAAATTCTTCTTTCTGGTGCCAAAAATGCCAAATGTTAATGGTTTCTAAATTTGTATATACAATACAATTATGCCGTTTTAAATCATCCAAATTATTAGGCACTCCATGAGACTTAATATATTCAGGGCTCGCGACTATCAATCGCGGACTACTGCCTATTTTTCTGGCAACTAGATTAGAGTCGGCTAACGTGCCGATTCGAATAACCAGGTCAAATCCATCACCTAATAAATCGACCTTACGGTCAAGAAAACTGAGTTCTACGCTTATGTCAGGATAGGCGCTCATGAATTGTGGCAAATAAGGAATAATGTGAATTCGACCAAATGCTACGGGTACGTTGATTTTTAAACTACCTTTAGGCTTTAGTGTGTAATCTCTTGTTTGAGCTTCAGCTTCTTCTACTTCATTCAATATAGATAAACAAT
>CAZOBX010000009.1:19956-20381 GCA_964578045.1 uncultured Kangiella sp.
CATAATAATTGGTACCGACCTCAGTCAATAAGACCTGGCGATTGCTCCGAGTCAATAACGTTGCTCCCAATCCAGACTCTAATGCAGACATTTTTTTACTGATTGAAGATTGCGTCATACCCATCTCATTTGCTGCCCCAGTAAAGCTGCCTAATTGAATGATGCGTACAAATATTTTCATTGAAGTTAAACGATCCATACTAATCCCAGAATTCTATTTTGGAATCCACAGTATTCCATATCCTGTATTTATTTGCAAAATCGAAACGTTCATACTAACGCTATTGCAAACGAATGTAACTGAGGAAATAATTAATGAGTAACTTTACCAAGTACAGTCCTGATAATGCACCACAAGAATCCGCCGATACGTTAGCGGAAGTAAAAAAACAATTTGGATTTGTACCCAATCTAATGGCTTATAT
>CAZOBX010000009.1:20391-48320 GCA_964578045.1 uncultured Kangiella sp.
GGCTTACATGGCTGAATCTCCGGCGTTAGTGAAAGCGTATAAAGCAGTTGGCGACCTATTTAGCGCTGGCACTTTAAACAATACCGAACAACAAGTCGTTTTGATGACCATCAATCGATTTCACGAATGTCGTTATTGTGTGGCTGGACACACCAAGGTTTCTGAAATGACCGGCGTTGATATGGACGCCGTAAATGCCATTCGTGACGACTTGCCACTTGGAGACACAAAATTAGGTGCTTTAAGAGGCTTTGCACTGAAGGTCGTTGAGCAAAGAGGAAAAGTATCTCAAGCGCAGCTCAATGCGTTTTATGCCGCAGGTTATACAAAAGAAACTGTATTGGAAATCGTGACTGCAACGGCGTACAAGACTTTAAGCAACTACACCAATCATATTGTTGGTACAGAATTAGATGGTGCATTCATCGACAAAAAGTGGGCACCAGTAAACGAACGCTAATTAATTTTTTTAAGTTTATAGAGGAAAACAAAATGAGTAATCGACTAAAAAACAAAGTCGCTGTTATAACGGGCGGCAACAGTGGTATTGGTTTGGCAACGGCTAAAGAATTTGCCAGTCAAGGAGCTCGAGTTGTGCTACTTGCGCGCAGCCAGGAGAAGTTAGATAAAGCTGTCAAAGAAATTGGACAAAACGCTACTGGGTATATTGGCGATGTAGCCGACTTGAATAGCCTTGAATCATTTTATAATAACGTAGCGAAAGACATTGGCAAGATTGACATTATTTTTGCCAGCGCCGGCGTTGTCGGACCGACGTTGTTAGAAGATACTGATAATGAGACGTTCTCACAAATATCTGACGTTAATTTCAAAGGTACATTTTTTACTGTCAAATACGCTGTCCCACACCTAAATGAAGGGGCATCTGTAGTACTAGTTTCATCTTGTCTTGACGAAATGGGTATGGAAGGCGTGTCTGTTTATAATGCGACAAAAGCTGCCGTTCGTTCACTAGCACGTTCATTTACCCCTGAGTTAAAGAAAGTTGGGGCGCGCGTAAACGTTCTTAGTCCTGGCCCCATTGAAACTCCCATTCATACCAATCGTGGTTTAAGTGAAGAGGAAGCGGCCGAAGTATGGGATATGTTCGCGTCGAAAATACCGGCGGGAAGAGTGGGTACATCAAAAGAAATGGCTAAAACAGCGTTATTCTTAGCATCAGATGATTCTTCTTTCATGTTTGGTAGTGAAATTCAAGCTGACGGTGGTATGAATCAGGTTCGCTGGGAAAACTGATCTATAATAAACATTCAAATTGAAAGTCGGTTTCGATAATCAACCAGGCTTTCATTAATTATCATTTTTCAAAAATTTAGGAGTTTTATATGACTAATAAAAAACTTACCGCCGGTGATTTATTTCCATCAATTAGCTTAAATACGCTGAGTCATAGTGACGTTGAAATAGGCAAGCCACGCGACGATAAAGACTGGCAAATGGTTGTTGTTTATCGTGGTAAACACTGCCCAATGTGTACTGGTTATTTGCGTAAACTAGAGTCACTAAAAAATTCATTTCATGACATTGGCATAAGTATCATTGCGGTGTCAGGAGATCCTGAAAATAAGGCGGCGGCCCACAATCAAGAAATGGATTTGAGTTTTCCTGTGGCGTATGATTTATCAATCGAACAAATGAAAGAGTTGGGCCTTTATATTTCTCATCCTCGTTCGCCTCAGGAAACCGATCAACCATTTGCAGAGCCGGCTATTTACATCATAAACGAAAAAGGTCAGGTTCAAGTGACTGATATTTCAAATGCGCCATTTGCACGTCCAGAACTTGAAACTTTGGCAGGCGGACTAGCTTTTATCCGCAATCCGGCAAATAACTATCCGATTCGTGGAACTTTTGACGAATGATGCTGAAGATCTTTCCGTTAATTATTAGAGATAAAAATGTAACTATTTAATTGATTACCAACTCAACAGTCTACAACAGCAATTTTGCTATTCAGTTCAGCAACATTCGCCCAAGATTTGAAGCGCGCAGGCGTGCTATAATTTAGCGCCGACGGTACACTCTTTGTACCGTTAACCGTGTCTAACAAACCTTTTTATGTCTTTGTGGTGGCTCTGCTAACAAACCCTACTGCGATGGCACGCATAAAAAAATTGATTTTAAATCTGATAATTAGTGTACGCAAGAATAGAGTTGTCTTGTAGAATAATAATTCTGCGATCAACGGTTAAGAGAGCTTGTGAATGATAAGGTTTTTTTTATGTTTATGCTCTTAATAAAGAAACTTAGACAATCGGGTAGTAATATTTCATAAATTGAACGAGGATTTAAAGATGAAGTTGTTGCATGCTAAAGTAAAAAGAGTCCTGGGGATTATTGGATGTATTTTTTTAGGAAGTAGCATTGTCAATGCTAAAGAAAATTTATGCCTTGGCGAAAAAGACACTGTTTTAGTCAATGGCAAAATAGTTACCATGGATCCTGATAGAACTCTTGCTACCTCCGTGAGAGTTCGCGCTGAACGAATAGTCGCATTTGGTAAAGTAGCTCTTAGTGACAACTGCGTAACAATTATAGATCTTAAAGGGCGTACAGTCATACCAGGCCTTATTGATTCACACTTACACTTTGTACGTCAAGGCTTAACCCCGGGATATGATACGCGCGAAGTCGAAATTGCGACTAGCAAAGAGCAGTTTCTAGAATTACTCAAAAAGAAAGCTGCTAAAGTTCCATCAGGTCGTTTTGTTACAGTAATAGGCGGGATTTCAAAAGCTCAATTTATGGATAACAAACTACCCGATTTGGTCGAACTGGACAGCTCCGTATCTGATAAACCGGTATATATCCAATTCGGATTTGCTGGACCGGCTTACACTAATAGCTTAGGCATTAAACATTTTAAAAAGTTAGGGATCACAGTAAATAAAACGGGGGAATTTAGTGCTGGAGCAGAAACTAATAATGCTTTCGCTGCATTGGAATCAGGACAGCAGTTCATTGATAAAGTCCGAAGTACTAAAGACCTAATGATTTACGCCAATTCTGTCGGATTAACCATGGTGTTTGATGAAGGAGGAACTGGGTTCCCTGGTGCTTCCTTTTTTGATACGCGAGAAGATTATCGAGCAATATTGCAATTATATCGCAGAAAAGAGGCAACTATAAGGGTCAAAATTCAACTTATTAGTACCGCGAAAACCGCGGAACCTGGTATTTTTGACGAGCAGATATCCCGGATTATACCACAATCCGGCGACTCGATGCTTAAATACTCCGGAACGGGAGAACATATCGTTAGCTTTCCGATCAATGGACAGGTGAACTCGCTATATAGTGAAAAAATAAAAAATGTTGCGGACCATGGATGGAGCCACGAACAACATTCAGTTTCATACGATGAGAATAAACAACACTTAGGTATGATAGCAGCGCTGCACCAGGCAAAGAGCATTAAAGATCTTCGCTGGTCATTATCTCACGTCTTTGAACTGGGTAGTCCTGGTACAGAAGCTTTACTTAGAGATATTAAAGCCATGAATATGGGGGTAAGGGTTCAAAATCAGGCTTATTCTTCACCAACAGACATTTTTCCTTTGGGGCGAACTCTTAAAGGAAAAAATTGGGGACCTTTATATCGAACTTTGTATGATTCTGGAATTCCTCTGGGGGCAGGAACAGACGGCTCTTTGCTTGGGCCTATTAATCCCTGGTTGTCGATTTACTATATGTTGACTGGGAAAAATATCGCTGGCGAAATAGTTAACCCGGATCAAACACTATCGCGTATGGAGGCGTTAGAGTTGTATACCATAGGTAACGCATGGTTCGGCTTTGACGAGAAAGATTTTGGTTCCATCGAAGTTGGTAAATTCGCTGATTTGGTTGTATTAAATAAGGATTATTTAAGCGTTCCGCATGAAGAAATTCGTGGGATAAATTCTGTCTTAACAATGGTTAACGGCAAAATAGTGTATAGAGAACTAGGTTTAACGTTTGTAAAACCAAATAATTAAAATTGTAGAATAGCACTTAATCAGATGCCGAATGATGTTTCAACCGCTAGAAAACAAACAATAGATAATTTTTAACTGAAGTCACGAGTTACTCTCCTTAGTTGTGGATACCAATAAATCGGTTTAGGTGCGTCGATATTGCTGATAATTAATCAATTACGATGTCATTCGTAATTGAGTATATGGTCAATTTTAATCAGCGTCCAATTTTGGTTCTGTGCAATGTAAGTAGGCTAGAAAATTAGTGCTATTTAGAGCTACTAGGGCAAATCTGTGAGATGCAAATTTACTTTCTTATTCCAGCCATCTACCTAGCGGATTCCATAGCATTGATTTTAGAGATCATAGTATTAAAATTATTACTTCCTAGTGGCGAATTTACTTTCCAGATGACATACTTTGAAGCACTGTTACCGCACCCTTGTCCTCCAATATGCGATCCCGTGTGAGTATTTCGGCTATATCCTAGACTGTTCAAACAGTCAACGAAGTCTGATAATGTGTATTTTTATTGGTTATTAAACATTCCTTGTATTTTGTTGATCTGAATGAATAATAAATCGAACAACAATTGGTCTGTAGTATTATACGGAAAATTGGTGCGTGATTTAACAGTCAAGAAAAAACTCAAAAGGTGAATAACGCGCTGAAAATAATGGGTGATATGGCATGATTATAAAAATTAATAATTTTGATAACTGGACCTTGGGCTCCGTTAAGCACAATGTTAAGAGCAAAGGATGGTAAGTGCATAAACTCAAACTAATGTTAGATCGGTAATTAAAGCACAACAAAAGTTAACATGAGAAAAATATGTTTAAGTCAACGATAGAAGCCCTCCTTTTAACCACTAAAGTAAAAGAGATAGTTACGCTCTTTATTTATTTTAAGGATAAAGGTGACAACGTTAAAGAAAAACTGTCGAGCGCAAAAGCCACACTCTCTCCTCGTTCCTTACAACGAAGGATTATTAACCGCGGGGCAGACAATGTCGTTAGTTTTACTGACATACCAATTAATCCTGATTATCTTGAATTGATCAAAACACAGGTTAGCAAGATAAGACACCAGTTAAAGGCTATAACGCTGTGTCAGTTGAAGCAACACCAGCAGCCATAGCCAGTTTCTTAAAATATGATTTTATTCAAAAGATTGAACTTGTCAAAAAGCTTAAAAGAGATCCCGAACCTCAAGCTCCAGTGACTCTGGCTAATCCACAAGTAGAAGCATTAATCAAACAAACAGCTAACCCACTGTCACTGGATTATGGCAACTCTTTTACTCAAAATAACCAAATAAAAATACCAGCAGCGCATGAGCTTGGTTACAGCGGAAGTGACGTTGTCATCGCAGTAATTGATACCGGTTTTAATCGTTTATCCCATGAGAACTTAATCAAATGGAGATTGCTGGCACTTGGGATTTTGTTAATGATGATAATGATGTCGGAGATGGCACAGACATGGGAACCGGCGCTCACGGGACCAATACGCTCAGTATCTTGGGAGGATATAGCCCAGGTAAATTGATTGGTCCGGCTTTTGGCGCCATCTACTATCTAGCGAAAACGGAGAATATTGAATCCGAGTTACATGTGGAGGAAGATAATTGGTGTGCCGCAGCTGATTGGGCAGATGCTAATGGGGCTCAAATCATCATCAGCTGTTTGGGTTACAGGTACTTTGACTCAGGGACAGATTATGGGCCAGCTGACATGGATGGTGATACCACCGTTATTACCGTTTGCGCCGATTTAGCTGCCGAAAATGGTATTGTTGTTATCAACTCGGTTGGTAACAATGGCACCAAAGCTGGGCAAACAACTCTGATTGCACCAGCGGATGGTCATTTCGTTCTGGCGGTTGGAGCAGTGGCAGCTTCAGGAGGTAGGTCATATTTTAGCTCGGTGGGTCCATCATCTGATGGACGAATAAAACCCGATGTGATGGCTATGGGCTTCGCTGTACTGGCCGCTAGCAATAACTCAGATACAGATTACAGCGATGTCGATGGAACCTCATTTTTTTGTCCGCTAACTCCAGTCTGTCTGCAGCGCAAGTCAGAGATATATTACGCAACTCTGGCAACAATTCTTCGACGCCTGATAATTTGGTTGGTTATGGGATACTCGATACTGAAGCAGCAATTGAAGCCGCGATTGAAGCTGCTGGCGGTAGTATCGCTCCGAATGCTTCATTTGCAATGCTTACAGATGGGGCGACTACCGTTAACTTAACCGATACCTCTACCGATTTTGACGGAACAATTGTTTCACTCTCATGGGATTTTGGCGACAGTAATACTTCTACTCTGGAAAATCCCAGCCACACTTATATTTCCGATGGCACCTATACCGTAGCTCTAACGGTAATAGATAACGAAGGGTTGACCGACAAAGTTAGTCGAGTCGTCGAGTTGATCTCATCATCGGAGCCTTCATCAAATAGTTCTGGTGGCGGCGGTAGTATTAGTTATCGGTCTGCTCGAATTAACTAGAACAGGAAAGTCTGGCTAAACTGTACCTTGAGGTAATTAACAAAGCATCTTACCTTCAAAGGAATGTAATGATTTTGAGGATATAAAGCATTGATCGGAAATTCCGTCGGTACATAATCATCCATTATGGTTATCAATTCACCGCTGTCAAGCAGCGGTTGTATTAGCCAATTAGACAAAACAGCAATACATAAACCTGATTGCTCGTCCGGCGCTTGAAATGCTTGCCGGAGGTTTAGGTTTCATCCGTAACCCCCAAAATAACTATCCGATCCGTGGGACTTTGAATAATTCAAAAAAGGCACCAACCCTTTTACAATCCCTGATATTGTCAAACTACCCAAATATCAACACTGGGCAATGTATGACGAATGGCTAACGATGAACGCCTGGAGAATATTGTTAGATGATCATATGGGGCCATTTCCATGGCGACCTGACACTGCTAATGCAGCCAAAAAATAAAATTACCATCGTTAGTGTTATCTTCATTGTTAATTTTTATGTAATGGGCAATCGCAGTTTTTCTACAAGGCTTCTTAAAGATTGTTTCTAAGAGGCTTCCAAAAAATTGCCCATTACTTTTTTAATAAATTGGAGGAGTCTCCAAATCGGTATCTCAATAATTAAAAAGCAAACATAAGCAATCTGCATGTTCGGTTATGGTTATGTTAAAACTGAAAATCCAGCTATATCAAAAATTAATGTTTGCCGATTAAAAAGAATAACTAGCACTGGTAAAAAGACTAAGCACCTTTAACTGTCCGGCGTCTTCATAGGTTGATTTACTTAATTGACCTGCAATACTGTATGACCATTGATTTGATTGCCATTGATATTTCGCGGATAACATAATCATGTCTTCTGCAATTTCGGTCAGAGTATTGCCAACAAATGGATTACCTAATGCTATATCACTATCATCCTGATTTAATTTTAAATATCGCAATTTGACTTGCCAGTTAGATGTTTTATTTGTTTGCGAAATAAAACCCAACACATAGCTGCGGGCATCATTTTCATAAATATTATTGATCGCCCGTCGGTTAAAGCGCATACCTGTGCGATAAATATGGTGTTCATAAAAGCAATTCCCAACACCTGCATTATTGTCACCCTGGCAATCGGCGTAGGTATCGCTGGCTTCTAAAAATAATCGTATATTTTGCTCAAATAATATGAGGTGAGTATCCAAACCCAGAAGATAACGTATTTCGGTCAAATATTTGGTAGGTCTTTCGCTGCCATCTTCTGCAAGCCCCTGCATATAAATGGAATAAGGTTTTTGTGCTATGATTGATGACCAACGTGCATCCCAACCGGCCATTTGATTACCGGGCTCTTGATTATTATCGCAATTAAGTCCCTCAATACCACAGTTGTCTCTACCTGCTAATAAATCCCAAAAAATAGACAGATTTCCTGGACGACCATATCCATCCCATTGAGCTAAACGGGTAATTCCGACTTCTAATTGTGGGACTGGTCGTGCAGTTATCCGCAATCCCCACAACAGCGTATTGGGTATAACTCTTTCTTTTTCCATCCTTCCCATAAATGTCGTAAGCGTCCACGGAATTTTAACTTGATTAAAAAAGGGTAAATCGAAAGCTTCGCTGCTATTTCGACTAAGGCTAATCGCTGGGATAGGTCGAGCGTTATTGGTCAGCGCCATATTGGTATCCCATCCAGGACCCCACCAGCGATTTTGCAGTCCCGCAGTTAAAACCCAATTACCCCAATTCACGGAAGCATAAGAATCATCGAAACGTTGTTCTTTGCCATCGACAGGATCATTTATAAAACTAACAGTTAGTTTACCAGCCCAATTATTACCGGATGAACTGGTATTCAAATTGATACTACTTTTGTCCCGAAAAGTATCACCGAAACTAGTAAACCGATTTCCATTATTGGCGATATTCAATCTTAATCTGGAGTGTGGTAAAAGTGCTTTTTTCGCATGTAATTTAACATTCAAATACGCGGGTACGGTAATTTCTGGAAGCGTTTCAAAGTCTATTTCATCGAGTTCAGTAACAATATTTCCCCACATTAATGGAAAAGTCGTTGTCGGAGTCGAGAGTAGCTTAAAGTCTGCTAGCAATTGAATATCTGCCCTTAAGCTTAAGTTTTCTGTGCCGATCCAGGGTTCGGAATATAAACAAGAACAAAAGAATAAAATAATACAATAAACTAGTTTTTTAATTGAGGATGAAAAGATTACTGCCATAATATAACTACATAATTGCAGTCTTTGCTACAATTTCCTATTGTTTAAAAGGTTGAATTATTGTCTTTGAAGCTCATAGATGAAAAATTAATTTATCGCTAAACAGGAATACTTAAATCAGTACAACGACCCATACGAATACGAGCAAGGCCAAACTAACGAATACCATGGCTGAACCAATATCTTTCGCTCTGCCAGATAACTCGTGATGTTCGCTTCCGATCCTGTCAACGGTCGCCTCAATCGCAGAGTTAGCCAATTCGGCTAGCAATACAATAAAAAGCGGTATGACTAACCACAAAAAGTCGTACCGGTTATCCGAAAGGTAAAAAGCTAAAGGAAATCCAACTATTGCAAGCGCAATCTCTTGACGAAATGCTGCCTCGTGAATCCATGCAGCCTTAAAGCCTTTTATTGAATAGCCAGAGGCATCTATGATTCTTTCGAATCCCTTTTTTCCTGGTTTAGACATTAATGATCCTGCTGAAAAGATTAGTATTTTGCATTTGCATTTGCATTTGCATTCGCATTCGCATTCGCATTTTGGTTTTTGTTTGAGTTTTCATTTGCGCTTATGGCTGGAGCTGTCAATTCAAGGTCATTGAAGGGCAACCGAAAATACTGTTTGTGATAAGCAATTTTGCCCCACAAAGATATTGCCAGCGCTCTTTCTGCCTGTTGTTTAGATGGCAACCCATTTGGTGTGATTTGAAAATCCGAAGGGTTAAATCGGTATAAAACTGGATTTTTACCGGGTTGCAATACGGTCATATGATTACCTTCTAGCAGTGCAAAATTTTGTCCATACTGCATATAAGCACGAGATGACTCAATGTTATCAGTTATCGTTAAATCCCGCCCCAACATCGGATTTGTGCTATCGATGCCAATCAGGGAAAGCATAGTAACAGGCATATCAAGTTGGCTAACAACCCTTTTATCGCGTTTTGTTTCTATTCCTTTTCCTAAGATCAGTGCTGGTATATGAAAGGATTTTGGGGGAACCAATTCAACACCATGGGCATTGGCATCGTGATCGGCAATGATTAAAAATATAGTGTTCGCCCAATAACTTGATGTTTTTGCTTTTCTAAAAAAATCGCCTAACGCCCAGTCAGCGTACTTTATTGCATTGTTTCGGGTGTTAACCTGTTTATCATAAGGAGTTATCCGACCGGTTGGATATTCGAACGGGGTGTGATTGCTGGAACTAAAAACGAGGCTAAAAAAGGGTTTATTTTCTTTATTGTATTGCAAAAAAGTTTCATGAGCTTTGTTTAACAAATCTTCATCTGAAACGCCCCACGAACCGGTATACACCGGATCTACGTAGTCTTTTTGTTCTATAATATGCTCAAAACCATTACCGAGAAAAAAGCTTTTCATATTATCAAAATGTGACTCTCCGCCATAAATAAATTCAGTACGATAACCTCGTCTTTTAAGAACATCTGCTAGCGTAAAAAAATTTCTCTGAGACTTATCCAGTTTTACAACAGCCCTATCAGACGTTGGCGTAAAACCGGTAACCGTTGCCTCTATTCCTCTTACAGAACGAGTTCCAGTTGCTAACATCGATTCAAAAAACCAGCCTTGACGACTTAGTTCATCTATATTGGGTGTTAAAGGAAGTCCCCCGAGGCTACCAACAAAACGTGCTCCTAAGCTTTCTTGCAAAATAATTACCAGATTTTTGGGACGACCAGTATAGCTTGCCTTATGATTTGCGAGAGTCGGGATCGATTGATCAAGCAAAGGAGCACCATCTAACCCTGCCATTTCTCTTACTATCTGAATAACTTTTTCATCAGCCATTTTTCCGTATTGATAGTTGATTGTTTCCTCCGATAATAATTGGTCTATCGCAAATCCCGTTGAGTAAAAAGAATTAAGTACTAACGAATTGACTAGAGGATCGGAAGAGAAATAGACCATCGCTGGGTTAAGCGGTCGATGTCCAAGGGTCGAGCGGGCTCCAAATACTAAAACAATAATGCTAATCATCGCAACGAATGGGCGTGACCGAAGACTAATTGGGCGCGATTGAGAATTTATTCTGGCTGTCCATTTCCATACGTAAATCGCTACCATCGAACAGAATATAGTACTTCCAACTAGTTCGAACAGGTGACTTTTGAGCAACATTGAAAAGATCTCTTTCGGGTATATAAGATACTCAATAAAAAGGCGATTAGGACGAATATTATATTCAAGGATAAAACTTGGTGTGGCAAGCTCCATAAAAATAATAATAAAAACAAGTAACGTCAACCACACCTGTACGACACGATGCCAGGCAGCTAACAATCTTGAAGGGCCGGAAACTAGAATTGATATTATGCATGGCAAAAAAAGAATGATACACAGAGTTGCAATATCGATTCGAACCCCTTGTAATACTATAGATAGCCAACCTTCAGCGGCTGTCACTCGTTCCTGTTGCCAAAGACCAAGAAATAATCGGCTAATACTCAAAAATCCGAGAGTAAACATCGAAAATAGGACATAGATATATAACGGATGCTGTCTAACAGTTTGGTAATTTAATTTCATATTTCTAATACAATGCTTTTTTGATGATAGTGCTACTTTACTAAAATAGTCTTAAGAATCTCTTAAGAGCGACAGGGTATTTTTAAGTAGCTTTAAAATGTAGAAAGGCAAGGGAGTTCTCTGACAATTAAAAGGAGAGGAATAAAAATAAATAGGTACAAAATTACCGCTACAATGCTAGAAATATTTTACTATCGGCAAAGTTTTTGGCTAAAAGATTTACGAAGTTAAAATTGATCAATAACTAACGTTCATACGGATCAAACAATAAAAAAGTGTATAAATATAACTACAGCCTATTGGTTAATACATAAATCGAAAAGATCAAGTTCTTTATCGTATACCGTCGTTTGAATATCCAATATGCCCAATAGTGTGTGAGAGAAATTATCATGAGAAAACCGATCTGTGGTTTTATTTTTGAGACAATTTCTATCAACACCTCGATTTTCAATGTAGCTATCGGACATCCAAACTAATGCTGGAATATGGGTTTGCTCGTCAGGTGCAATGATATAGGGTATGCCATGAAGGTATATGCCTTTTTCTCCGGTAGATTCACCATGATCTGAAAGGTAAATCAAGATGGTATCGTAATGTTCGCTTATCGAATCAAGCTTTTCAATGGCCTGATTGACCACACGCTTGGTATATAAAATTGTGTTGTTATAGGCATTTACGATCTCCTCTCGGTCGCATTTTGCAAAGTCTTGTGATTCACAGGCGGGTTGGAGAATTTTATATTCGTTGGGCACCCGTTTGAAGTAAGCCGGGCCATGGCTGCCCAGCTGATGCAAAAATATGATCTGGTCATCATTCGAGCGAGTAATTCTTTGGGTTAAATCATCCACTAGCGCTTCATCATAAAACTCATCATCATGAAAGAAATTTGCCGAATTATTGGCGTTTATAGGATCGTTGTAAATACGTCCACAGATCCCCTTACAACCGCTGTTATTATTGCGCCAAACGACGTCATAACCGACCCGGTTAATAATTTCTGCGACATTTTCATATTTGCGGTTCATTTCACGCCGATAATCGGCCTTAGCGTAGAGAGAAAACATGCAGGGTACTGATAACGCCGTGTTCGTCCCACAGGACCAGAAATTAGAAAAATAGAAAAGATTTTTTCGATTGAGCAATTTTTCCGATTGCTCGGATAGACCCACATCTTTTAGGCTAAAACTGCTTTCTCTGGCTGTTTCTCCGATAATGACAACCAGAGCTATTGGTTTTTTAACCGCCGCCAAATTCTTACTAACGATAATAGCATCATGGTCCAATATTTCTTTGACAATATTGCGTTCACTATTAATTGAAATTAAGTTTCTATAAGTTGCACGCAGTGGAGCTATCGGTAACAAAGAGTTACTAAGTTCGGTATTATTGTTTCTAACAAAAAAACTTAATTCTCCGTAGTAAGGATACAATCCAGAAATGGCGGCACAAACCGCCACAATGACCGTTGAGATATTTTTTAGAAGTTGCTTCCAAAATATTGAATAACTTACGTCGCTCTTGTAAATAATGGTCGCTGGGATAATACCTAAAAAAATAAATACAAACCAGAATTGTGTGGTCAAAAGATCTATCGCTTCGTGTATGTCGGTCTCGAACGCATTTTGCAACATTGATACATCAAATAGAACTCCAAGGCTAAGTGAAAAATAAAAGGCTGGAGCAGCTGCCAGAAACAAGAAAATAACGATGCCTTTTTGAATCCATCGAAAAGTTACAACAGAGAAAAAAGATAACAGTAGTGCATAAACAAATATGAAAAAACAAAAGGCCTGTAATATGTCAGTAAGCGATGATACATCATTATTACTGAAATAAATCTGCCATATCTTCACGTTGTACATTGTTGCAAAAATGAGTGCCGTCAATGCACTCAATGCTAGCCCTGTTATCTTAGATTTTGGTAATGGGGGGGCTAACGCCGTTAATGCATTATTTGAAGATAAAGGGTAAATGAGCATTATTCACGTTCTTTAGTATTCGCTAATTGTTTCATACTGGTAGTTTAACAACGAAAACTTAAGAAATACTTAATTGCTCTTGAGAAAGGTTTTGTTACACAAAAATCTAAAAATTTCTGTATCGTCGCATTGCCCCTAAAAGAAGGATTTTAATCATTTGTCAGAATTTGCATACATTGAATTAAAAATAACACTGTTTAAAAGGACTCCTCGGAATATCATTTTTATGTTTTGCCTGTTAAAAAAATACTGAACTCGCTATCCTCAATATAGGGAGTTACTTCATAATTTAATTTCTCACAATAGATTTCAACAAGAGATAAACCAATTCCGGCTCGTTCAATGTCGGTTCTTGAAGAATCCTTCTTCCATAACCGCGTAAATAACTGAGGTAAATCCTCCTGCGTTAAATTGTCGGTAATATTGGTAATACTAAAAACGAATTCGCGATATCCTTCCCAGCGAATTTTTATACTACTCCCCAAGGTCGCATGATAAACCGAGTTTGAAATCAAATTGCAAATAATTTGTTTAAATTCCACTATAGATGTGAAAAAAATATTGTCTCCCAGGCAGGAGAAATGGATATCCAAATTTCGTTCTTTACTTTGCTCTAGATAGAAAGCAATAAAGTCATCGATAAGTTTTTTTACATCGATAGCCTCCTTATTAATGTCGTTTGAACTGGCTTCACTTCTAGCTAATACTAACAGCTTGTCGACTAAGTGATTCATGTGAACGCTTACATGCAATATATCTTTGATAGAGTTTGTCAACGAATAGGCGTCCTCGTGACCAATCAACGCCACTTCTGAAATCGTTCTTACTTCAGCGATAGGTGTTCTGAGTTCGTGCGCAACATCTGACGAAAATTGACGTTCTCTATCTAGACCACTACGAACATTATCAAGTAAAAGATTAAATTTTTGTTGTAAAGCCTCAAGTTCAATTGGTAAATGTTCAAGTTCTATATAGCATCCATGGCTTTTATAATTAATTTTCCGTAGTTGGTTTTGCAGTTCGTCGAGTGGTTGTAAGCCGCGTTTTACTGAGAACCAGACAACGAATGACAGTGTTAACAAGATCAAAGAAAATGCCAATAGTAAGATTAAATTGGCTTGATAAATCGAGCCGTCAAGAGATTCTCTTTCCATAGCAACGGCTAAAGTAAGTATCGGAATTTCTTGTGTTCGATTATGGAAGGATTCATCTACATCGTCTTCTAGTTGAGGGTGAAACTCATCCGCATCGTCTTCCAGTTGAGGGTGAAATGTCACATAAACTATTCGACCGTTTCTTTTATCTGGAAGGCGGATATTACTGACGATTTTCTTATCCAGGGGCGCTTTTAGAACACTCTTTGACCGAGGTAGATCATTTTCATTGAGCGATTGCGACCGCTCGAAAACCTGATCGCCATTTATCCATATCTGAAAATATTCAGGTGATATTTCTCTAGAGAACTCCTTCATAAATTCGTCGGCAAATTCGAACTCCAACCCTTCGTCGTCAATCGAATTCAGGGTCTGCAGTAATTCAACCTTTGTAAACAAAGTTTCGTCATATTTCTCGGTTAACCAACGGCTAACCAATTCATCAAAAATCATGACGGCGAAAACTGAAACCAGAAGTATCCCGGAGATACTGGTCGCTAATGTTACACTTTTTATTGAGGATTTAGACATTGTCTGTAACAAAATAACCGGATCCTCGTTTGGTCTTGATGAAATCGATTTTGCCAAATGCTTTAAGCTTTTTTCTAATGTTAAAAATGTTCACCTCTAGCGCGTTTCTTGTCATGTATTTATTACTTGAGCTAAGCAATTCTTCAAGGGTCTCAAAGCTTACCAATTTACCTGCTCGCAACGCCAAACATTCAACAATCGCGTATTCCGTTGGAGTTAAATTAATTGGTTTATCACCAAGTCTAAGTTCTCTGATACCGATATCAACGATGAGTGAACCAAAGGTCATTTCAAATCTATTGGCTGATGCATTACGTCTACCAACAGTATTGATCCGCGCTACTAGCTCTTGAAAAGCAAATGGCTTACAAAGATAATCATCTGCACCTAACTCTAATCCTTTCACTCTATCCGTTACCTGGTCTAAAGCGGTTAACATGATGACCCCCGTTTGTATTTTTTTATCACGTAATTTTCGTAGAACACCAAGACCATCAATAATAGGCAACATAATATCCAATAATATAACGTCGTAATCATAGGATTGGATGTACCCAAGGGCTTCTTTTCCATCGCTTGCCGTATCCACCACAAAGTTAAGTTTAGTTAGCCCTGCATCGATACTCTTTCTCAAGCGGTAAGAATCTTCTACAACCAATATTTTCATTAAATTATTTCAACCATTTAGGATAGAGTGATTAATTTGCAAGTGGGATAGTCGCGCTATCCAAAAACAACCTACCATCATAACGATCTTCCCTTAGGTTCTCCTTAAGAATCAAAGCATAGACAATTTAGTTCTTAAATGAGGAGAATTTAACTTTAAGTATATCTTAAGAAGGGTTATGTAAGCTATGTGCCTTATCCAAATAGATCCAAAAAGGGTTATTTTCAGCTATGATTTTCACCAAAAAAATAATGCGTTTCAGCTTTATCGGTCTAGGCGTCCTATTGTTGTATATTCTAATCGCCTGGTTTTTTGTCTACAAAACAACAATTAACCTATTTGTTGCCAATGCACTATCATTTTCTATAACCTTTTTAGTGGCGCTGCTAAGCTATCGTTATTTGCTAGTTCAAAAGCAGAACAAAAACGCACTTCGTGGTCTACCAGTGGCTATGGCAGCTCTCTTTAGCCTATCTGTTAGCGAGTATTTTGTCTTCTTCTTTAGTGAATACGGTCAGGTAAATGGGTTACTTATCATTGCCTTTTCAGCGATCATTTCATTGGTTTACTTCGCTGCACTCAGTGTGTTTTTTAATTTTAGAAAACCTCATAAATACCTAATCAAATAGTTAAATCATGAGATGTCTTTCCAATTATGTATAGTGGTACGGTATGAAATACTAAGTTTTCATTGTTATAAATTGGACATTTTTAGAACTATTCTTGCTGCCCGGGGGATATTGTCGATACTGAAAATAGAGGAATCTATTGTTATATAACGGAGAGCCAGAATTATTTTGGATGCAAGTTATGAGTATTAACATCGAAAAGTGTTGGTTTAATTTAGCCCGGCTTTTGATGTCTTTGAGTTTGCAGGTATTGGGTTTATCGATGCAGGCGTTATCTCTATTCAAAACTCTGAGGTTTCGACACAACAAAAAACGTCGCTTCAAATTTAGGTCCAGGGCTTCGTATCTCAACTACTAAGCTATCTAAAAATACAATTCTAGAGATTGACCTGGTAGTTCCTGGAGCTAACGCTCTGGAAGAAAGTCATCAACCTGATTTCTTTGCCAAACGCTATTATTAGTCCGTCAAAGTCGAATGATTTGGTCCTTTTGTTCCGTTTAATGGTGTCAAAAGCCTAAAGACATACTTACGAAAACACCGTAAATTGGGTAATTATCGTATATTTCGGTGGTGGTATTATTTTCGAGGTTAGTCACGTTCCAACTGGACAGCCTTTGTTCTAGTCTGGCACCGTACGAAAAACTTGAGCTATCTGCAATATGATGAGTTCGCCCGGCAGTGAGTGTAATCGCGATTTCGTTATCTACGTCAAACTGCAAATTAAAATTTTGACCAAGATCGGTAGTGCCTACTAAATTATCAACGTCAACTTGATTAAGGCCAATACCAGCAGTCCAGAACCAAAAAGCGTCGTAGTATGACTCATCGTAACGACGCTCAACCCATAAACTGTACATATTACTGTCAGCACTGGCGTCTAATACGGCAGAAGTGCTTAGCCCTAGATCTTCATTGGGGCGCTCGACGTCCCATCCTTTGGCTGTTTCGTAGCCGAAGCCAATTAACCAGTCCTCTGATAATCGATAACGTCCGAGCAGAGAATATCCCATGATATCATTGGCCGGTTTGCCGGTACTCAAATTAACGTCAGCGCGGAAACCAAATTCATATTGATGGTATTCTATTGCCGATGTATTGAATATCGCTGCGAATAGTAAGAAAACAATCAGACGTCCGGTATTAATTAACATGAATTTTCTCCAAGAGTTCTTTGCGATATATTAGGATACTGGAAAAAACTTAATATCTCCTTAAGATGCACCGGTCATTATTGAAAGGGGATTGGACACATTTGAGCAGACTCTTTGAGCATTCAGGTAGGCTTAGTTAATGCTTCACTGATCGATGATTAATTGTTTCGCGATGACCTATTCGACATTGGCCGGCCGAACGGTTATTTTTCCACTAGCATACACCTTTAACTCGACATCCACGCCATTGATAGTTCCTTCAACTTCATGATAATTCAATTGCACGCTTTCCACTTTAATCACTTCTAACAAACTAAATTTTTCTCGAATGGCTTGTTTTGCGTTAAGTGAAAGCTCAGCGAGTGTTGAAGGTTGTTCAATCTCAAAGATATGGCCATCTGGCGAAAGCGTAATATCCATTGTTTGATCATGACTTTTGGTTTCAACTTCGTATAAATTTTTTCCCGAGATCAGAATCTGTTCAATCTGCCGAATGCTGTCGGTTGGGACTATTTCTGATATCGCATTTACCACCGGTTTCGGCAGCTGACTAAATGGGATCGGTTTTGATTGTTCGGAGTTTGATGAGGTCGATAACAATAGTATCGTCAGTGCAATCGTTCGTTTCATTATTCTCAGCCTTCAGGTTAGTGCAAAAAACTAAACAGTTCGTATTTGAATCGAGAAAAAGCAGTTTACCTAACTCTCCTTAGGAACCGCTTAAATCGCATTCGTTTTTATCTTGCCGCGAGTTCTTTTTAAAACCGCTTGACTATTAAGTGAATCTTAAGTCGTTCTCTGTAAAGTTCCCCTTAGAAAACCTGACAACGATAGTTGAATGCCGATCATCTTGGACGCAGAGGCTATGTTGGTTGCTGATGGGTGGATCGAATTTTGGAGGTATCTAACCGTGTTTTTGGCAAAGAAATTCAAGTGGATTAAGCGTGTCGATTGGTTCAATCACTTTAGCAAACAAGGAGGTATTATTGAAATTCACACCACTACAAAAATTCTAATGTTTGGTTGGTTAACACCGCCTATCGCAGTTATTACTGCGGTCTTTGTTCTTGTCATTTATGCCAATAATGGGCTTATAAATGAAACGGGGTATTGGGTTATTCAGCTTGATGAATTTATTACGCTCAATGCGTTTTTAGGTCATTATTCAAATTCCCTTTGGTCGAACTTGACGTTACTCGGTGATGCTGGCGTGCTGCTACCATTACTCTCGGTTTTCTTGCTCGTTCGCCCGAATACCTGGGCCGCGATCTTCGGCGCAGTACCTTTGGCGACATTGTTTACCCAGTTGGGCAAAAACTATTGGTCGATCCCAAGGCCTGGCGGCGTTATGGAAGAAACCGACTTTTCCGTAATTGGAAATCTCTTAGCCGGGACAAACAGTTTACCATCCGGTCACTCACTCACAATCTTTGCAGCGACTATAGCGGTACTGGCGATTTTGGTACCTCGTATTCGTAGTGCTACCGATTGGTGTATTGTGCTTATCGGGATTTTTATCGCCGCCGTTATTTGTGCCTCTCGCGTTGCGGTGGGCGCCCACTGGCCTTTTGATTTGCTGCTGGGAGGTGCAATGGGTTGGATTTCAGGTTTATCTGGTGCTTTTCTCGTAACGCGCTATAGAAACTGGTGGTGTGTACCGCTCTACTCCAAAGGGAGCTACGGCATTAGTGCGTTACTCGCTCTGCTCAGCTTTCACTTGATATCCAGAGCATTAGATGCGCCTGAAGGAATGCTGATGCTTTGCGTAGCCGCATTCACGGGATTGTTCACGTCGCTCTGCTTAATTGGTCAGCGCTTATTCGTGTGGGAGCCCATCAACGTCCATGTGACCTAACGACGTTTGATAAAGTGATTGGTATTTAAGCGCGCTTTGTTTAGAGCACAACTGCATGAAAAATAAAAAATGAATAGAGATTCAGATATAGCGCAGACAACGCCTAAGCGTTGTAACTCCGTCAGGACAATCGTCATTATTTCGATAGCTAACGTGGTACTCTATCACTTTCCGTTGTTTTCATTCGCGATAGCCAATCTTGACTATCTCAGTGGCACTAGTGTATCCACATTACTGACACTGCTGGTTGTTGTCTTTTCCCTCAGTGCATTCGTTCTGACTTTGCTCCAGCTGATTTCTCACCATCTGATCAAGCTATTTTGTATCCTGATGGCGTTTGCCAACGCCATCACTTTCTACTTTATCATGACTTATCAAGTGGTGCTGGACAAATCAATGATGGGGAATCTACTCAACACGAATTTCGCTGAAGCGAGCAGTTATTTTCACTCGAAGCTGATACTTTATATCGTTATTTTCGGCGCGCTGCCCGCTTGGTTTTTAATAAAAATTCGGCTTTCCGGAGCATCGCGACTGAGTCTGATTGCATTCATCGTCAGTTTGTTCGTCTTCAGTTCCTCCTGGTTTTACTTTAGCTCCGCCAACTGGCTGTGGATCGATAAGCACTCAAAAAAAGTTGGCAGTCTAATTATGCCGTGGTCCTACCTTGTGAATATGGTACGCTACCAATCATCGCTTCAAAAGATGACTCGACCCCAACAGCTTCTCCCCGATGCGACGTTCAACAGCGATGAAAAAACCATCATTGTTTTAGTCATTGGAGAATCCGCAAGAGCCAAAAGTTTCTCGTTATACGGTCATAAAAAAATGACCAATCCCGCATTAGCTAATGCGGGCGTAACAGTATTGAAAGATACCACCGCCTGTTCGACTTATACGACCGCATCGCTGAGGTGTATATTATCGCACACCGACAGCGGCTCTGAATTCTCTACGCCTTATGAACCGCTGCCGAGCTATCTGCACCGTCATGGAATCGATGTTATTTGGCGAACCAATAATTGGGGCGAGCCCAAACTGAATGTTCATGAATACTTGCGTGACAGTGAGCTTTCAAAAAACTGCCAAGGTGAAGGGTGTGTGCATGATGAAGTCTTGTTGGCCAATCTGGAGGAACGAATTAGAGCATCAAACAAAAACAAGGTGTTTATCACGCTTCATCAGTCCGGTAGTCATGGTCCAGCCTATCATTCCAAATACCCAGCGCGGTTCGATGTATTTAAGCCGGTTTGTCGTTCGGTCGAGTTACATCAATGCTCTCAAGCAGAACTGATCAACGCTTATGACAACACCATCTTGTATACAGATTATTTTTTGGCACAAGTGATCAGTATGCTCAAATCGTTTGATGACACCGCAACGATGTTTTTGTATATTTCTGATCATGGTGAATCGCTGGGCGAGCATGGTTTGTACTTACACGGTACCCCCTTGATCTTTGCACCTGACGAGCAGAAAAAAGTGCCTTTTATCCTGTGGATGTCACCAGAGTTTGCCGATCAACAGGCGCTTGCTCAAGAACGGATCGAAAAGCGTACATCGCACTCACATAGGAACGTATTCCATACGGTGATGGGAGGTTTCGACATGACCAGTGAGGTTTATGATGAATCACTGGATATAACTAACACCAACTAAACCCTTCTCTCCGGGATTTTCATGAAACAAGGAGACAACTGACAGACTCGCGGGTGACTATGCCAGCAGCCCGACCACTTAATTCCTGGGATAAATGACAAATAAGGCACCACTGACTCTGTCGCTCAATATAGCTAGTGATGGGATGCTTACGGCTGATGAGAAAAAATGAACAGTCGATAAAATGACTGAATGAGACTTAAGAAATTCTCAGCCATTTTTATCAGCTCCAACTAAACATTTAGAAATGACCTTTCGCGAAGATATTGAGTTGATAGTTTTGCTCGAGATCGTCGGCTGTTGGAAACGCGAGATCCACATGGATGACCGTATTGTTGGAAAGTTTGGTCGGTGATATTCGAAACCCTAAACCCATACTGCCGATGCTTTCCTGTTGGCGAATTGAAACATCTGAGTCTTTAATCGACACACGACCAATATCCGCAAAAGCGATGCCTGCTATATCAAATAGATCAAAAAAGCGAGCCATATTAAACCATCGCTTCTCGATATTAAGACTGACCGTTTTATCACTCAAGCGATAGCCAAAGGGAAATCCTCGAACCGTAAACGTTTCATCCATAATAATATAATTTTCAGGCCTTGGATTAGAGAGGAGATCCAGGTTGAACTTAATGTTCCAGCTCTGTTGAAAATTCCTGGAAAATCGATTCCACTCTATCCGCCCATCCAATCGTGTTTCATCTAAATGGTTACCAGATTCTTGAATCCGAAGAGCACCCTCGGCCAAGAGCAACGTATGGTCATCGAGCACCGTATTCTTGGTGAATGCGAGGCCAATGTCAGGCCCCCATTGCTGGCTGATCCGATCATAACCAACACCGAGTTTCACTGATATCGACAGTCCCTGGTTGTAGTCCTCAAACTTGCTCATGTTACGAATATTCTGGATCTCCAGATAATCGGTGTCGAAGACTTCTAACTGGGCGCCGATGGACATAATATTTCGGTGACGGTTAATTAAATCGGTGTAGCGTCCCTTATCCTGGGCTAAGTAGGCGAACAGTCGGGAGCGCTCAAACCCGCCAAAGTTTCCGTTACTTCGACCGTAAGTAAAGGATGACTTTTCGATTTGATAGTCCGTTAAGAATTGAATTTCTGTATTATTGTAAAGTTGGAGATCACCACTGAATCGATCAGTGATCAGATCATAATAGGATTCAGTATCGAGATTGTGAAAGGGTTTCGCGAATCGTAAGAAGGATTCTTTGCCATCGGAATTATCCGAATACACTCCACTAAAAAGATAGTGCTCATCACCAAAGTTGGGGTTGTCATATTTTAGGACTTTTTGATCGCGCAGTTTTGCTTGTTTGAATTCAAATTGTAAACGCGTTCCTGTGCCAAATAAATTAGTATTGGCCACTCCGATTGACGATTTAGTGGTCCCGCTTCGCTGGCTAAAAGAGAGTTTAGGTTTAAAAGGAAAGGTATCATAAATAGTAATATTGATATCTGATGTACAGTCCTGATTCTGAGTAATTTCATAGCTAGAATCCCAGATAAATTTTGCGCTGCGAAGTTTGCGAATTGATTCTTTGATTTTATCCAAATCGACCGTTTCCCCGACCTTAAAAACCAGATACTTGTCAACGGTACTCATTCGTGTCGGCTGATACATAAAATTGAGCCAGGGGGAATCAAGGTATTCCTCGACGATTCTATGGGGTTGTTTAACCAGCGTACTGATCTCGCGAATAGTACGCGACTCGTTTGCGCACTGCTCAGCCGCGAGCGCAGTCGCGGACAGTGTCGAGCCGAATAAAAACAACAGCGATCTAGTATTCATTATCGTGTTCTCTGGGATTCAGATCAATTGTTTTGGATTGTGGAGGATGACGAAAATCAAAGAAAATATTGAAAGCGCCAAAATACATGGCTGCGATTATGCTTGATAATCCGATCGCCAAAAGCGGATCCACACGACCGTACTCTGACAGGAAAAAGACAAAATATTCGCTCACTGACAGACTCGTCAACACCGCAACGGTAACCCGCAGTCCTCGCCATCGTTGAGCTGTCGCCCCAAGAACACGGCTATATCGGCACAGTAACAATACTAAGGTAAACGTCATCGAAAACGAGAACACATTCGTTACAAATAAGTTAATGCTGAGCGGGAACAAGAACAACCAAGCGAAAAACAAGTAAAGCAACATCACAATGATGATGAATCCGCTGATCCGAGCGTAGTGAGTGAGAGAATGGAACACGGTAAATGCCTTATTATTCTGGATGATTGTGTGGCGAGTATAGCGTGGTATCCTTAAGATTGACTGAACACGAAGCAGTGGTTACATGATGTAAATTGTGGTCGTTGTTTGTAAAGATATTCTTAAGGAGAACTTAAGGATTTATTGCTAAACTGAAAAGATAATCGATCATTTATCGATCGACTCTTGTGGCCTTTTCTTTCAGAGGAGTCAAATCGACTTCATGAAAATTCTTGTCGTTGAAGACTCGAAAAAGCTCTACAAAAATATTGATGTTGGTTTATCCAAACTGAGTTTCATCGTCGATACCGCATTTAATGGAAAAGAAACGTTCGCTTATATCAAGTCATATACCTATGATGTTATTTTGCTGGATATCAAATCGTCCTCGTGTCCGAAGGGACTGGTTTTGAATTGTGCATTTGTAATATTCAATACTCTAGTCATTTCCAGACAAGTAAGAAATTAATATCCCGGCGAGTTATACTAGGTCACAAAGTGCGGATGCACTCAACAGGCAATATTTTTTTCAATAGGGATCGGATTGTTCACTAACCATTAGTAATTCTGCTCGTTTCAAATCAACGTCGCCGGAATCCGTTATCACTGCTGATTTTGCATACGCAATTATCGTTTTTTTAAATTTCCAGCAATGTGAAAGTTTGAAAAGACAGCGTTCCAGTTCTAATACAAATAAATACTGACTTATTGGGGGTGTCCATATATGTCAGTAAAGTTACTTAAAACTATTAGACTAATGAGAAATGGTTCTATGTACCGATTAATCGGTTGAACTACAATATATTCTGATTTGTTAATTTGTGAGAAGTTTATTATGAAGTTCTTATTAAACGTTAGTATAGTTTATTTGTCAGCATACTTACTTTTAGCTTGTGGCAGTAGCTCAGATGACACGGGCACTCTTTCGGTCGCAGTTACAGATGCACCTGTTGATGGTGCAACGGAAGTTGTCGTTATATTTGATGCCATCGAACTTAACCCCAAGCAAGGCGAGAATGTTACAATTTCATTTGCTGAGCCCCAATCTATAGACCTCTTGGCATTACAAAATGGAAACACAGCGCCATTGTTGCAAAATGAATCAGTGGCAGCTGGCGAGTATAACTGGATGCGACTAGCCATCGATGCAGATCAAGGCGAAATCGATTCTTATATTAGCTTTGAAGACGGTTCGACTTATTCTCTTTATGTCCCTAGTGGTGATAATACAGGCTTAAAAATTAACCGTCCTTTCACCATTCCTGTCGGCGGTAATGCGAGTTTTACCATTGATTTTGATTTGAGAAAATCTGTTAATAAGCCGGGTAATGATTCGGAAGACTATAAACTAAGGCCTACACTGCGTATTACGGACAATACTGAAGTAGGTAAGATTTCTGGGACTATTGCCGCTTCAATTGTCTCAGATGAGTCTTGCACTGAAGGGCTTGCTGTTTATGTTTATTCCGGTGCAGGTGTAACGCCTGACGATGAAGGCAGTGCTACCCCACCAACCACTTCAGTTATTCCAGCATATGATAATGATAATAACGTTTATAATTATCAGATTAGCTTTTTGTTGGCAGGAGATTATACCATTTCAGTCACATGCGATGCAGACAATGATGATCCTGAAACGGATGAAGATGAAACAGTTTGGTCAGATATAACGAGTGCTGATGCCGGTGTTACAGTCGGTCAAACTACAGAGCTTAATTTCGAATAACTTTTAGTTTAAGAGACGAGAAGGACAAGAGACGGTCACTTAATCGACAATATCTAAAAAGCCATTCGGATATTAGATGTGTGCAAGCAATCAAAAAGAAAAAAGATTTGTAAACAATTCGATAAATGATGTTATTGAAATATATTTCGACGAATTTCTCAAGAAACTGCAGACGCGATTCTTTCATTCGACTAGATAACCAAAGATGTAAGTTAACTTCAAGTTAGTTTGGTCGAAAATATTAGCTGTGAGAGAATGACAATTTTTAGACTCGATTAAGTCCCTTTAAGCTATGCTGTTCCAGTACTTTGGTTTTTGCTTTGATTTTGTCAAGGCCCCATACAAATAATCCATATGTAATGTGTAACTGGAAAGGAGTGCTACTCCTGCTAGCTATGAATAGCAGGAGTAGCACTTATTGGCAAACAATCCAATTTATTGCGCACAGATTTGAAGGTTGTCAATGCCCGCTTCTACCAGATCACCGGCGCCAGCGGCGTCCGAGGCTCTAACCTGCAATTGAACCGTATCGCCGGCAGACGCAGTAAAACTCTCTTCAGTCCAAATTGCATTTGAAGTGACATCGCCTAACGATACTAACGGCTGAAAACTACCTCCGTTAACCGATACTTCGAGTTCAAACCCATCGCTTGCATCATCACCAGCATCTCGTTGACCATGGAAGTAATACATAGACACATTCGAATCAGCTGTTACGGCGTATATTGGAGATGTTGTCACACATTCTCCGCCATCCACATCATCAGTGCCAGCACCGCCGGTATTAGGCTGAGTGAATAAAGCTGAACTGCCGTGTTGCGCGCCGCCAACTTGGGTCGTCACACCTCCATTGACGACTTCATCAGGTGTACCTATGGTAAAGGTTCCAGTAGTGCAAGAACCACCAGTAGTCCAACCACCCATATCCGATTCAAAGCTTTCTTCTACGTCGCAGCTTGCTGGTTCTGCTTCGTGAACGGCCACACACGCAAATCGACTTTCATTATTGGAGCCGGAATCATTATCATTGGTGAGCACTAAATACATATCGCCGGTGTAACTTTGACCTACCGGAATAGAATAGGATTGATAATCACCAGCAGCACTGTACTTAGGTGTCAAATCAATCTGACCTGTACCGGTCCAGTTTTGCGTACCCCAGAATTGAAAGTGACGTGGATCATCATTTAAGGTGTCATTATTATCGAAACCAATGGCATGTATTTCGCCTTGCGAACCCGATGCAAACATAAAATCAATGACCGTATCTGAGGTAATATTAAACAATTGAGTTGAGCGTACCCAAGTGTTACCAGTCAAAAGAATAGAGTCTCCGTTATCGCCGACCAATGAATTGTTGTCAGCGTTTTGATTGGAATAAGAAGTCATAGCCAATGAATTAAAATTAATGGTGCCTTCAGGACACACCAAAGGTTCTGGCGGTTCGACATCGTCTTCTACCGCGGTCCATAAAGCTGAATTAAAAAAACTTGTTCCGCTATTGTTGCCTGAACTGCTAGAACAACCACCATGGGTATGAATACCAACAGCCTCACCGGTTGCATCATCTATCACAGGGCTTCCTGAGTTGCCACCTTGGGTATCTGTTACATAGCGCATCGTGGTTCCGGACGAGCCGTCATTGGGACCAGCGTTAGTCTGGTTGGTTTGATTAGTCGTTCCTGAATCAACACCAAACCCGGTTATGCGTATGGTTGACGGATTTAAGTCTTGTTTAATACTATAGGAGCCTTGCACGTCGATTGGTTGAAAACCAGTTTGCGCATTGTTAAATACGTCAAAGGTACCCCAGTCATTTCCAATTCCCCCATTAACAAAGTCAAAGCTTGATTGGTTGATTGAATACTGATCTTCAGGTCCTGGAAACTGAACGGTGCCATCGGAAAGTGACGCCGGTGGGTTGAATGATAGGGTGTCATTTCCAGAGCCAGCAAGACAGTGCCCTGCGCTGAGAAGTTGTCCATTATCGATAATCCAACCGGTACAACCTATCGGATCAATACGGGCCACACGGCCTTCCGTCGTTGCAACACGATTATCACTACCACATATGCTCAGCACGCCAATTGAATCGACATACTCACCCACGGTAATTTCCGATACATTTAAAACAACATTTTTATCACCCGGCGCCGCATACAATTTTACACTGACGGAATCGCCATTGAAGTAAGCACTCTGGAATTTCCACTGTGATAAAGTCGAAGCATCTAGTACCTGTACAGCACCATCTTTTAACGACGAAATTTCGATATAACTTTTTTTACCGAGTTTGGTACCGGTTAAATTTAATTTCAACCAAGGTACACCAGTGACAGAAATTACATTACTGGCCGCAAAGATACTCAGTGAATGATTATTCCCATCCACTATTCCAGAGTTCCAGGAATAGGGCTCGTTGTGTGAAGGTATTTTCGCTGGTTCAGCGGATACCATTGCTGAAAAAGTACCGATAACACTCGTTGTCAACATGGTAGTAACAAGTATTCGACTAAGCTTTTTGAGTTTCATTTTATTTCTCTCTTCTGCCTGGTTTATGATTTGCAATGCTCTAAGCAGGCGGTACTTGAACATCACATTGGCGTAGCAGTTACTACGCACTTCATTTGCTTGTTTAAAAACTACATCTATGGACGAACCGGTGGAGAGCGATAGTTTTCTATAACTGATAGAGATAGTCTGGAAAAGGCATGCCGAAAACAGACTCAGTTTTACTGAAGTTGAGTAAAAAACTAGAGAATGATTATTCCCGGATTATAAATCCGTTTTGAGAATATTTTTCGAAATTAGCACGACAGCATTAGCAGTCAAGTTCTAAAGCCAGGTTGGATGTGGCGTTTTATATTACGAAAAATAATTTATTCATTGCGACTTCAAAAAATTATTATTCGAAATTGCTGTCCATGCAATCCGCCTACACATGTCCTAAAAATGCTTTTTCATTCTCAACCAATATCGACAACTAAATTCAAATTATTTTTTAAAAATTTAAAAAAATAATCGTTCTTTATTAGCGCCGCGAGAGAGTATAGATAATAG
>CAZOBX010000010.1:0-33709 GCA_964578045.1 uncultured Kangiella sp.
GACTAATTCCTTTGGGCCAACTTTCTAATCTAAAAAAATCTTTCACTGACTGTACATCTTTATCAATGATTTTAGTGTTCTGTCTATCCTTAAAAAGACTATCACCGGCGACGTGATCAGCATGTCCATGAGAGTGACTGATTATTAATTCGATGGTCGTTCTATTATTTCGTTGCAACCATTCTTCTATAATATTATCAACTAGTTGACGTTGACCAAAATCCGATGCGCCAGTATCTTGCATTAAAACTTTTTGTTGACCAAAAATCAGGTAAATAAAAGGAGCTTCAAAATTGGTGCAAACTGACTGACGAATGATATAGAGATTGTCATTAAATCGATGGACTTGCCCGTTTGGCTCAGTTTTACAGTCTTCACCGTTTATCCATTGCTCGGCAAAAAGGCCTTTAGAAATGTTTGAATCATTCGGTATAGGTTGCGCTGCGATAACCTGTTGAGACAAATTTAAGGTAAACAACGCGGATATAATGAAAGACATTAGATTATTTTTGGGCATTATATTTTCATCCTGGTAAATAGGGTGTTTGATGACACTTTCAATTTTGATGGCGTTAGTGGCTGTCAAAAGTAAACAATAATCCTAACTACAGGCTATTTCACAAAGTCCTGAGTTTCTAAATAAACACTTATGGTTGATGTCTTTTCATTGCTATAGGTTTGCAATAATATTTGATCAAAACTCGGCAACTGGCCAATTGGATGAATTAGCAATGTATGCTGTTTGTCTATTTTCACGACAAAATATTCTTCACGATCAAAGCTAGATAGCGGTTCATTGAGTAATAGATGTTTTACTTTAAAAGTGGCATTTTCCATCGTTCGGATACCATTTCGTTCAAAATGGTTGGTATAAACTGTTGCGGTGAAGCTTTTGAGTTCGCCCTTTTGTAATTTCGTTAGTGAAAAAACCTCAGGCATTAAAGTGACTAGCTTGTTGCTAGTTAATAACCGGTTAAGTAACCCTCGGTTTTCTCCCTCTAAGTCGAGTTCTAGTAAAATCTGAAAAGCATGTTTACTATTGGCGAGCGGCATATGAGAGGCAAAAATACGTTCACCAACCGGTATGATGACCATGCCGTGTACCCCAATGGAATGGTCTTTGGCATAACTTTGTTGATTGAGCAGCAAAACCAGTAGAATAATCAGGTATTTCAAGCTGTATCTCCAATGTGTTTTTGTTGAACAATCATTTGTTGAATCCCCGATTATCTTCAAGTTGGTATCTTTAGTATTCATTCTAGATGGCATTTAAGGATATAAAAAAATCGGTAATAACTCAACGTAGATTACCATTCGCCCCTTGGATGCAATCCAACAAATTATTTCAAACAATCGATCATTTGGTCATAAATAGACCAAAATCCGACATTTTGGCAGGATTGGGATAGTATTTGGCGGATATGGAACAATTCCATACTCTAAATTGTGCGATCCTATTACCGGTACTTATTGCGTCACCATTGCAATTATTGATCTTTGGTTAGTTATCATGAAAACCTCAATCTAACCGATTAATCAATATTGTTGTTAGTTAAGAGACATCGTCTTGTTGTGAGAAGTGGACTCTAAGTTAAAATAACCCGATTGGAATGATAGAAATGCTAAAAACATTAATAGTCCTATTTGTTGTCATCATTTCATTTAATGCCCACTCAAAGCGCCTCCACATTTTTACGACGGAGACCAAAGAGTTTGGCCCAATTTTAGCAGTTAACCTTGAGTTAATAGGCCAGACGCCGGATTTGTCGACCCATTCAATTTTAACTGCTACCGGCATAAAGCAAATTAGTACTGTCAATGAAGCCAATTTTGCTCTGAATATGCCAGAAGAAAACAAAATATCTTCTGAAAACGATCACCTTAACCCAAATGTAAGAGAAATAACCACCTGGTTTTTTCGATTGTTTACAATTCTCCTGGCTGCATTTTTGCTGAAAGGTGACCGGTTTTTAACCCGCGAAATGTTACATAACCTCAAATCGGGATAGGAGCAACCATCCAACATCAGTATTTTGGCTAGCAGGCGTGACAAGAACATGCCCTAACCGAAGTAATACCAGAGGTGAATTTTTATATGGAACGATACATCAATTTTGGTGGTGATGCTGATATTATTGCATTCGATATAGCTGCAGATGCAATCAGAGTGGAGTTCAGCAGTGGTGATATTTATCTTTACACCACTTGGACTGCTGGTAAGGAAAATATTAAAAAAATGAAAAATATCGCTATTCGAGGAGGTCAACTTAGTCGCTATATTTCGTATTATGTAAAAAGTGGTTTCGATATGAGAATTAGAGAATATAGGAAGGTAGGGTAAATACGGAAAAAACGGTGAACGCGTGATAAAAGCGCTGAATACATAATAAAAAATTAACGCGAAAAATGTTTTCGAATATTTCAGAATGTAGCGAAATATTAACCTGAATATTGTTACAGAAATCAGGTCTCGTTCTAACTCAAAATTAACTCGGTTAAACGAATTCAACTGTTTTTACCGGGTGTTAATGCTAATTTGAATTCTCCTCATTCTACGGAGAAGATAACATGAAATTATTACCCCTTGTCAGCGGCGTTATGCTGTTGAGCTTGCTCTCGACTAATGACCTTAGAGCGAGTAATTATACTCAGGAAAACGTTCGAAAATCACAACAAATCATTAATCAAACGCTAGCGGTCTATGGCGGTAGCGAAAAAATCAGCGGCTTTAATTCAGTCATTGCTGATTACGCAGTGACTAATGTTAATGCCGGCCAGAGCCGCAAACCTAATCCACCCTGGGATGTCAGTAAAAGCGATCGACTGGATGCATTTAATTTTGTTAATCAAATTGCCGTCACTCGTTTTAACGGCAGTGGCGGCGGCGGTGTTTTTGCTGGCACCAACGTCACCAACGGTGAAAATAGCGCTAACTATAATGATATCCTCAAAACCCGCTCAAAAACCGAATCACCTAACTTCGATGTCTCTGCTGGTCCAGGATTGCGAATCAATGCAACTTTTTTATTAAAGCGACTGCAGCAATACGCTGCCAGTGCCCGGCATTTGGGTGAGATCGAATTTGACGGTAGCACTCATGACCTATTAAGTTTTACCATGCCTGGCGGCCCTGCATTAACACTTTATATTGATCAAAAGACTCACCGCATTAACAAAAGTGAAAGAGTTTCCGGCCCCTTTTTAGTGGAGTACTTTTTTAACAAATATCAATCAGTCGACGGCATTCTTTTTCCATTCGAAAATTCCTATACCGTGGATGGACTACCCGCACAAACCTTTAATGTGAAGTCTTATCAAATAAACAAACCATTGACAAAATTAACAGAAATGCCCAAGAATTATGTTGATATCGCAGCAACGCCTGCAGCAACCATGAAAACCACCGATATGGGAGAGGGCGTTTATTGGGTAACGCAGAATAACCAAAACAGTTTATTTGTTGAGTTTGAGGATCACCTGATGATGATCGGCGGCCTACCAGGGGTGTCGCAAAGAATCGCCGAAATCAAAAAAATACTGCCTGACAAACCGGTCAAATATACCGTGATGACCCATCATCACAGCGACCATATTGGCGGTAGCCAGGAAGTGCAAGATGCGGGTATTAAATTCATTGCGGCTAAACAACACGAACAAGTGATCCGTGAAGCATTAGTTGAAAAGGATCGCAAGCTCGCCCGTTTTGAGTTAGTGGAAAATAAAAAAATCTATCAAGACAGTGGTCAGCGTTTGGAAATTCATGACATAGGCCCTACCCCACATGCGGAGCACATGTTGCTTGCTTACTTGCCTAAACAAGGTATTATTTTTGAAGTGGATCATTTCGGCGCCCCGGCCTCTGGTCCTATGCCATATCGCTCACCAAACATCGAGCGATTGGTAGAATCCATTAAACAACGTGGATTAAAGGTTAAAAAAATCACTTCGGCTCATTCGACCACCGTAGCGACATTCGAACAATTAATGGAATCTTATGATAAAACATTATAACGAGTAATAACTAACGGACCAAAGGGAAGTCAAAGACTTCCCTTTTTAGGATCTAGCAAGGTGAAATCTCACTCATTGTTTGATTCTAATCGCTAAAATCAGATAAGAATGTTATTTGATGCACGTCAAGAATTCTAAAAACTGTCTTAATCCAATCCTGTTAGCCATCTTGATTGGTTTGTAATCTGGCAATTTAAGGTGAATGATCGCTAACCAGTTTTTGCCCTAATAGCAGATCTCCTTCCAGTTGTACCGAATCATGCCACTGCCAATTTTTATTTTCCATTAACAAAATAACCGTTGAACCCAATTTAAACCTGCCCATTTCTTCACCTTTTTTCAGATTGAATTTTTTGTCTGAATAATCCCATTGCTTAATGGACTTTCGACTAGGCGGGGTGATGTTGCCAGCCCAGGTTGTTTCGATACTGCCGACAATCGTTGCTCCCACTGCCACCAGCGCCATTTTTCCAAAAGGGGTTTCAAACAGACTCACCACGCGCTCATTACGCGCAAACAGTTTGGGTAGGTTTTGGGCGGTGAGCGGGTTGACTGAAAATAGCTGCCCAGGCACATGAGTCATAGAGAGCAACTCGCCGTTGCAAGGCATGTGGATGCGATGATAATCTTTTGGCGCCAGATAAATGGTGCAAAACTCGCCTTGGTCAAAATATTTTGCCTGTTGCTCATCGCCACCTAACAATTCAAGTGCTGAGTAGTGATGCTGTTTAGCCTGGATTATTCGGCCTGACTCAATTTTACCAAATTGACTCATGGCGCCATCGACCGGGCTACAAAAGCTATCCTTATCGGCATCGATGGGGCGGTTGTTTAAATCGATCGCCCGGGTAAAAAAATCATTAAAACAGGCATAACTGGTTAATTCTGGCTCAACCGCGATACTCATATCAATTTGATAGGCTTTGGCAAAACGCTTGATAAACTGGTTTTTAAACCAGGGCAGGCGCACTTCCGCCAGCTTTCCCGCTAATATTGAAACGCCGTGTTTTGGTAAAACATACTGCAAAAATATTTTTAGATTGTCCAATAAAGCCATAAAACTTAAGGTTCCGAATGAAAATTCGCCGGAATTTTAACCCAATTTAAAGGATTGAGCACAATTATCTTTGAGGTTTTTGATCATAATTGTTACAGAATTGCCATCTTCTCGGTGAAATTTGAAAAAATTAGCTATATTTATCAGGGTATAAGTTTTAAAGGCTGGATGGTAAATAATGAATATTCTTATAGGAGCTGCCGTGGTATTGGCAGCGGTTCTTGGTGGCTTTGTATTATCTCATGGCGAGTTAGTCGCTTTGTGGCAACCATTTGAATTATTGATTATTCTTGGAGCCGCCGGAGGTGCATTTATCATCGCCAACCCGGTCAGCGTGACCATTGGGACCTTTAAGCAAATACCTAAACTATTGATCGGCAAAAATTACAGTAAAGTGCTCTATTTGGAACTGTTGGCGCTTTTTTATCAGCTATTTAATATCATCAGGCGTGAGGGACTGATTGCCGTTGAACGTCATATTGAAGATCCCGATACCAGTGAAGTTTTCACTCGATTCCCTGAAGTCTCCCGTGATCCCCATGTATTGGAATTTATTTGCGATTACCTGAGACTGATGGTGATCGGTGATATGACCTCCTACGAGCTGGAAAATCTGATGGATATCGAACTGGAAACTCATCATCATGAACAATCGGCCCCGTCACAAGCACTGGTTAAAGTCGCTGATGCCTTACCGGGTTTTGGGATTGTTGCGGCAGTACTTGGTATTGTAATAACTATGGGCGCGCTTGGCGGCCCGCCAGAAGAGTTAGGTTTGCATGTCGCTGCTGCATTAGTCGGTACCTTTTTGGGTATATTGATAGCCTATGGTTTTGTCGCCCCAATAGCAACCGCTATGGAAAATATGGCGACCGAAGAAGCCAAGTTTTATGAGTGCATGAAAGTTTGCATCTTGGCGACTATCAACGGAATGCCGCCGCAAATCGCGGTTGAATTTGGTCGAAAGACTCTATTTTCGAAGGTCCGACCCAGTTTTTACGAGTTAGAGCAATGCGTCAAAGGGGTTCGGTAAGCTTGCAGGCTACGGGCTACGAGCTACGGGCGAAAATAAAAAAGAAAATAGGGATTAGAGATAAGAGTTAGAAAAGAATGAATGATGAAATTGAAGCGCCTAAACCGATTATTATTAAGCGGATCAAAAAAGCTGGTCATGATTTTCATGGCGGTAGTTGGAAAGTGGCATTCGCCGATTTTGCTACGGCGATGATGGCTTTCTTTTTATTGTTATGGTTAATGGGCAATACCAACGAAGCAGAAAGAAAAGCGATATCCGGCTATTTTAATGACCCATCTGGTGTGGCTAATAAATCCGGCGCGACTACTTCAGTGATTGGTGAGGGGGGCGCGGATAGTGCTGTTATCCAAATTGAGGCACCAGATGTCAAATTATCCGATAAAGATGTTGATACCGAGCTCAATGAGCAACAAATTCTGGATTTAGCTGAACAACAGGAACTGCTTCAACTGGAAGCACTTAAATCGGATCTGGAAGAATTGGTTGCCAGTAGCGACGCATTTAGAGATTTTAGGGATCAGGTATTTATTGATATCACCCAAAGCGGGCTTAGAATTCAAATTGTCGATAAAGATAAAAGACCGATGTTTGATAGTGCCAGCGCCGAATTAAAATTTTATTCGATAGAGATCTTGAGGAGCTTAGCGGAAGTCCTAGCCCAAGTGCCAAATAAATTGAGTATCACCGGACACACGGATGCCACCCCATTTACCGAAAAAGAAAATTATGGCAATTGGGAGCTTTCTGCCGATCGCGCTAATGCCGCCAGAAGAGTTTTAAATGCCAGCGGTATTAACGAGCAAAAAATTGCCAGAGTAGAAGGATTTTCTTCTTCCATCCTGTTTGACAAGCAGCAACCTCACGCGTCAATTAATCGACGGATCGCTATTATCGTATTAAAACAAAGTGCCGTCGATCAAATCGAAAAACAAGTCCTTGGGGTTAATTAAGCTTGGCCAATCAAAAAATAAAAATTAGTGAGTATTCTGCAGATGTGGAGTCGGCTCTTTATGAGATTACCGAACTCGGTATTTCCAGTGATTCAATGGATGATTATTACGCAAGAATTCACTCAATTATTGGGCGTTTGACTTATGCAGCCAATTTTTTTATTGCGCTTTACGACCAAAAAACAGATCGTGTAAAGTTTGTATACTTTGTCGATGAAGTGGATACCGAGTTAAACGTCGATAACCTCGGTGTATACACCCAGGCGGATTTACGAAAAAGTGCGACGGGACACCTGTTGCAAACCGGTAATATGTTGCATATGAAATTGGAGGATTATATTAGACTTCAGCAGCAAGGTGTTCTCTCGAGCCACGGGACCGAAGCGGCAGACTGGCTTGGTGTTCCATTGCGCTACAAAGACGAATTATTGGGCGCTATGGTTATTCAAAGTTACGATCCGAAAATTATCTATGGAAAAAAAGAAGAAGATATTCTGCAATTCGTTTCACGTCAGATAGCGCTATTGATCAAAAGTAAGCTAGCCGAGCAAGAGCTAGTCGAAGCCAATCGAACCTTGGAAAAACGAGTCAGTGAAAGAACAAGATCACTAAACAAGATTAACGCCGCGATGAGTCTGGAAATTGAAGAACGCAAAAAGAGCGAAGGTATTCAGGCCGCGTTATTTAAGATTACTGACCTGGTTAGTACGTCTAGCAGTTTGGATGATTTTTTTCAAAGTGTCCACCAGGTTATTTCAGAGCTCATGTATGCAAAAAATGAATATGTAGCGCTTTTGTCGGATGATGACCGATTTGTTGAATTCTTATACCATGTTGATCAGAGAGATGTTCAACCCGAAAAAAGACCCATGACAGAAGAAAATATTAAAACTGGATTAACCGAAAGAATATTAAGCAGTGGTGAAGTAATTCTTTTTAATCGAAAAAAAGAAGATAGCAAAGCGATAAGCGGTTTTGACTGTGCATCCTATCTGGGTGTACCGCTAAAAGATCAAAATCGAACTTTTGGCGTACTGGCGGTGCAAAGCTATCGAAAAGATATTATTTACGAAGAGTCGGACAAGAACGTTTTAATGACCATTGGTAAGCAAATTGCCACGGCTATATTGCGTAAAAAAGATTCCGACTCAATAAAAGCCGCCCACGAACATCTCGAACGGCGGGTAAAAGAAAGAACATCTGAACTAGAAGAAACCATTGTAAAACGGCGAAAAATAGAACAACAATTAGAGCATGATTCACTGCACGATGCATTGACCGGATTACCCAACCGACTTTTTTTCTCCAATCATCTTAACGAGCAAATACAAATAAGTAATGAAGCAGGAAAAAATCATTTTGCCGTATTATTTCTTGATCTGGACCGGTTTAAATTGATCAATGATAGTTTGGGGCATCATGTCGGCGATTTGTTTCTTATCGAAATTTCGGAACGTCTAAAAAAATGCCTTCGACAAAATGATTTAGTGGCAAGGCTGGGTGGCGATGAATTTTGCATTTTAATGAGACAAATGGATGACCAAAAAAGCGCGATCAATTTAGCCGCTCGGATCCTGGTAGAGCTAAAAAAGCCGGTTATGGTTGAGAAGCATTCATTGATTACTAGCGCCAGTATTGGTATTCGTCTTGCGCTTCATGGAGATTCCTTCGCCACCGATATCATGAGCGATGCTGACGCTGCAATGTACCAGGCAAAACACCAAGGAAAGAACTGTTTTTGCTTATTTGATTCCGACATTAAAAGTATTGTTACTGCTCGAATGGAGATTGAAAATGATCTGCGCGTAGCCATAGCGAATAAGGATTTGTATCTGGTCTTTCAGCCGGTGGTGGAGCTGATTAACAAGCAAGTTGTTGGTTGCGAAGCTCTGATACGCTGGCAACATCCGACCAAAGGTTTTATGTCTCCGGACGTATTTATTCCCATAGCCGAAGAAACTGGTGTGATTATCGAACTTGGCGAGTTTGTCGCGGAGCAAGCGGCTCTCGCTTTAAAGTTGTTTTCAAAAGACCCATTAACGGCACACCTATTTGTTAATATTAATGTCTCCGCGATTCAGATCCTATCGCGAACTTTTGATAGCTTCATACACAAATTGTTAGCCGATACCGGCATAGAATCTTCGTTATTTAACATTGAAATAACAGAGAGTATTTTAATTGAAGACTACAAAGCGGCAACTAATTTTGTGCGTGAATTAAAAATCATGGGGATCAATATTTATCTGGATGATTTTGGAACCGGTTATTCTTCTTTGAGTTATTTGCACCAATTTCCTTTTGATGTGATTAAGCTGGATAAATCGTTTATTGATGCGATGGATATGAGTGTGAAAAATCTGGCGATTGTGGAATCGATCGCATCAATGGCCAATAACCTACAAATAAAAATTGTTGCGGAGGGTATTGAAACGGAAGAGCAATTTGAGAAACTAAAAGATTTTTCTTACCACTATGGACAAGGCTATTGGTTCGCCAAACCGATGACACTTGAATCCTTGATAGAGTTGGTCCGTGACAGTAAGGTTTGATTTTTTAATCTAAGAAACACTCACCGAAGAGGTATAGTGGAAAGGTGATTTTTGTACCGCATATTTACGGTTTGGCCAAGTTGTTCGCCAGAATTTTTTGATAATTCTGCCAGCGTTGTTCGAATATCAACCCTTTTTTGACCGCGTTGATTATTTCACATCCTGGTTCATTAATATGCTTACAATCTCTGTATTTACAACCGCCCAGAAAAACTCTAAACTCACAAAATCCCGAGGCGATCTGGTTAGTGTCCAAATGCCACAATCCGAATTCGCGAATGCCCGGGGAGTCGATAATAAACCCTTCTTTAGTCGATTGTTTGGCAAAACAGAATAGCTGAGACGCCGTGGTGGTATGCTGACCGAGCCTTGAATTTTCAGAAATTATCTTGGTAGCAAGAGATTCTGCCGGGAATAACCAATTGATCAGCGAGGATTTACCTACCCCGGATTGTCCCACCAGAATGCTTGAGTGGCCGGTTGCTGTCTGGATAAAGGCTTTTTTACCTGAGTTTTGCTTGGTGCTTGTTTTCAATATCGGATAACCTAATTGATGGTAGAGAGAAAGCTTTTGTTCAATGGCTTGTGATTCTATTTCTAAGGATAAGTCCCATTTATTGGCCACAATAGTAATATCGATCCCCGCATTTTCGATAGCAATTAAATAACGATCGAGTAATATCGCGGAAAAATCCGGCAACGGCGCTACCAGAATAAACACACGGTCGATATTAGCGACCACTGGTTTTAGGCCTTGGTGTGGTGAAGGGCGCTGCAGAAGAGAGTCTCTGTCACCGATTGCTTCGATAACGCCTTGCTCATTAGGGGCCAAACGAAAAGTAACTCGATCGCCGGGGACTGGGGCGCCAAGATGCTGACGCAAAAAACAGCGATGAGTTTGTCCTGAAAGCTGATCTAATACATCAGCTTCTTCTCCATAGCGTGAAACCATCAGGCCTTCGCGCTGCTCACCCAGATGGCCTAACTTGGACAGTGCTTTCTGTTCAGAAATTTTTCGTTTCTGAGTTCTAGCGATCTGCCTTTTTTGCTGTTGTGTTAATTTATCTCTTTTAGCCAAAATGCCTTTCCAAAACGATGATTACGAAGATTTTTGTTAAACATTATTTTAACACAAGATTGATCTCAAACTATTCACTAATTTCCTGCTAGACTTATACTACTTATTTGTTAGCGGAAGTGCCCGATGAAAAACTCAAGCAATCTGATATGGATCGATCTGGAAATGACGGGGCTAGATCCCGATAAGGAAAAAATCATTGAAATTGCCACTATCGTCACCGACAAGGATTTAAACATTTTGGCCGAAGGGCCCATGCTGGCGGTTAGCCAGCCTGAGTCGCTGCTTGACGCCATGGATGAATGGTGCACCACACATCACGGTGAATCCGGTTTGACTCGAAGAGTTCTTGCTACCGAAATCACTGACGCGAAGGCCGAAAAAGCCACTATCGAATTTTTAAGCGATTGGATCGACCCCGGGCAGTCGCCCATGTGCGGTAATAGCATCGGACAGGACCGTCGTTTTTTAGTGAGGTATATGCCGACGTTATCTGACTACTTTCATTACCGGAATATCGATGTTAGCACTTTGAAAGAACTGGCGGTTCGATGGAAACCAGAAATTCTTAAGGGGTTTAGCAAGCAAAATAAACATCTTGCACTGGATGATATACGCGAATCGATTCAAGAACTGGCTTATTACAGAGAGCACTTTTTAAATCTTTAAGATTCGCTGAAACCTATGAAAAAATATTCTCCTGAGTCCTCAGTGGTGCTGTATAGCGCTGCGCAAATAAAAGATATTGAACAAAGTTACGCGCAGCAATCTTCTGCGGGAACCTACCCTTTAATGGAAAAAGCAGGCGCGGCGGCTTTTGATCAATTAATTTCTAATTGGCGAAATGCACGGAAAATTCTGGTGGTTACCGGTAAGGGAAATAATGCTGGTGATGGTTTTGTTTTGGCCCGATTAGCCGCAGAGCAACGTCTCAAAGTTTATTTATGTCAATTGGCTGAACTGACAGAATTAAAAGGCGATGCGTTAACCGCTTATCAAAAAATCACTCAGCGAGTGATTAATCAGGTGGCAATAGACGAGGTCAAGTTCTCTGATTTTGACGTTATTGTTGATGCAATGTTGGGGACTGGAATTAAGGGAAAACTAACCGAACCCTATCTGTCTGCAATCAATAGGATTAACGCTAATAAGGTTCCGGTATTGTCCATCGATATCCCAACGGGGGTCGAAGCCGATACCGGTTTTGTTCATAATGAGGCGGTTCGCGCTGATATTACCACCACATATGTCGGACACAAAAAGGGCATGTATACCGGTGATTCGGCTCGCTATCGAGGACGAGTCAAATTATTTAAGTTAGATATTCCCGATCAATATTACCAGCAACACAAGTTTCATCTCTGCTCGCAAAACTGGTCTAGCTTAAGTCATCTACTCAAATCCAGAGAAATGACCTGTCATAAAGGTCAGTTTGGGCATACGGTGATTATTGGCGGATACTCAGGCATGTCGGGCGCTGCCATTTTAGCCTCAACCGCTGCCGCACGTTGTGGAAGCGGACTCACTTCTGCCTGGGTGTCTGAGCAATGCGCCACATCACTGGTTAACTATACGCCCGAAGTGATGGCTATCGGCGTGGAAAAATCGGAGATATCCTCATTGGTGACCGCACCATCTTCCAGTGCAAAAACTTTGGTAGTAGGGCCTGGCCTGGGGCAAACTGATTGGGCAAACCAGTGGCTGGAAGTGATTTCCAATAATGCTCCTATCAAAAATAATCACCAAGTGTGGGATGCCGATGCTCTCAACTGGTTGGCACAACAACCAAGCTCCCATAAAAACAAACATAATGACGCGCGAGTATTAACCCCGCATCCCGGTGAAGCTGCAAGATTGTTGGGTGTGACAACTTATTCTATCAATCAGGACCGCTATTGGGCAGCACAGAAGATAGCAGAAACTTATGGAGGCGTTTGCGTATTAAAAGGAACAGGTTCGATCATCGCTGATGCCAAAGGGGTTCAGGTGGTGTGTCCGGTGGGAAATCCCGGCATGGCCAGTGGCGGCATGGGCGATGTACTTGCAGGTATTATCGGCGCACTGTTGGCACAAGGTTTTAGTTTAATGAATGCGTCGATTTTGGCGGTGTGTATTCATGGGGAAGCGGCGGATAAAGCGGCAGGTAAGAAGGCTTATTATCGTGGATTATTGGCCAGTGATTTATTTGAGCATTTGCCTGGACTGTTGAATCCATAGAAGCCTAAAGACCAAAATCAAAAGACAATAGATATTTTTACCAGAGAGTATTGCAAAAAAAGTTGTTTGGATTGGCTAAACAGGTGAATTTGTTCATTTTCTCTGTGGCGAATAGTCTTTTGATTTTAATTCTTCAATTTTTTAACGTGTGACTCGCTAACGATATATTAGGTTTTCGGACAAGCATTTCTAGTGCTAAAATAAAACTTAACTTAACTCATTCAGCAAACTTTTGTGACTTTCCATCTTAAAGACGAACAATCAACCCTCGATTTTGGGACCAAATTAGCCGCTCAGCTGCCGGAAAAGGGGGTTATTTTTCTACATGGACCACTTGGGGCGGGAAAAACCACCTTGGTCAGAGGTATCTTACAAGCATCTGGGCATACGGGTAGTACTAAGAGCCCGACCTATACACTGGTTGAACCATATCAAATATCCAACCGAAAATTCTATCATTTTGACCTTTACCGGATCGCTGATCCGGAAGAATTGGAATATATGGGATTTCGCGATTATTTGGATGAAAAAGCATTATGTCTGATCGAATGGCCGGAAAAAGGTGGTGAATTCCTCCCCAAAGCTGATTTAGAGCTGAGTTTGGGCTATGAAGGCGAGCAGAGAAGTATTAAACTTAAACTGAATAACCCTGAGTGGTCAGTGGTTTTAGATTAGAAAATTAGTCCAAGATAAAAATATGGCGGTAGTTGAGTGATTAAGCAGTTGAAATCGAATCTAAAAAGATCTCTGAGTATTTTGCTCTGTCTGGGTAGTATGGTGTTCACAAATAATGTTTTTGCATCGGATGTTAATGGTATTCGATTCTGGCAAGACCCGGAGAAAACCCGGATTGTTTTTGATCTAAGCGATGATGTTAAATACAAAATATTCACCTTGCCTAATCCGTCCAGGTTGGTGATAGATATCAAACAATCGGTTTTAAAAGCAGATCTTTCAAAAATCGATCTACCAAAATCGCTGGTCAGTCGAATTCGAAATAGCAACAAGTCAGGTACTTTAAGAGTCGTTCTCGACCTGAAAAAATCGGTCACCACTAAAGATTTCACCCTGAAACCTTTTCAAAAATACGGTCATAGACTGGTGGTTGATTTAAAACCCAAAGGCAGTAAAAAGAAAGTGGTGAAAACCGTTGAAAATACGGTCAAAAATCGTAATCGTGATATTGTGGTGGTGATTGACGCGGGTCATGGCGGTGAAGATCCTGGCGCACCGGGTGGCGAAAAAGGCGTTTGTCTTGCGGTGGCTAAAAAGCTCGCCAATTTGATCAATAAAGAAACAGGCATGAAAGCGGTCCTCACTCGCAAAGGTGACTATTATGTCGGTTTACGCAAACGAACAGAAATCGCTCGTAAAAATAAGGCAGATCTTTTTATCTCGTTGCATGCCGATGGTTTTTCAGATAAAAGAGTCCGAGGCACTTCGGTTTGGGTATTATCGCCAAAAGGCGCGAACTCAGAAATGGGGCGTTGGTTAGAGCAAAAAGAGAAAGCCTCCGATCTTGCAGGTGGTGTGGATATCTCTCATCAGGATCCATTAGTGGCACAAGTTTTATTGGATTTATCGATGAATTATTCGGTGGGAGAGAGTTTTAAGGCCGGCGAATTAGTCAGAAAACAGTTAGCCAGTAGCATGTCAAAAATGCACGGCAAGAAAATAAAAAAAGCGGCTTTCGTGGTGCTAAGAATGCCCGACATTCCCGCTATGATGGTTGAGATGGGCTTTATTTCCAACAAAACGGAAAACAAACAACTAAAATCATCCAGACATCAAAATAAGATTGCCAAATCGGTCCTGACTGGAGTGAAGAATTATTTTAGGGCCAATCCGCCGGAAGGTACTGCCTATCGGGCCATCGTTAGTGCCAAGGCAACAGCAAAATCTCATAAAGTAATCAGTGGCGATACCTTGTCACAAATTGCTCAAAACCATGGTTTATCCACCTCTCGTTTGCGTAGTCATAATCAACTAAAAAATGATAGCCTACGGATTGGTCAGATTATTCGAATTCCCGGTGTGTAAATTTGGCCGATCAGTCTGCACAAGTTTCTAATCGAATTAATCGCCTGGACAATCGCTTGGCCAATCAAATCGCTGCCGGTGAAGTCGTTGAAAGGCCGGCGTCCGTAGTCAAAGAATTGTTGGAAAATTCAATTGATGCAAAGGCAAATCGAATAGAAGTTGATATTGAACGGGGCGGCACCCGGCTGATCCGAATTACCGATAACGGTTGCGGAATAGTAAAAGAAGATTTGAGTCTTGCTTTATCTCGTCATGCAACCAGCAAAATATCAACCTGTAGCGACCTTGCAGCAATCGATTCGCTTGGGTTTCGAGGTGAAGCGCTGGCCAGTATCTGTTCTGTCTCCCGTTTATGTTTAACCTCAAGAACCAAAGACTCTGATTTTGCCTGGCAGGCAATCGCCGAAGGGCGAGATATGCAGGTGGATATTCAACCCGCGTCCGCCACTATCGGTACCCGTATCGAGGTGAGAGACCTATTTTATAATACTCCAGCCAGGCAAAAATTTCTGTGCGCCGAAAAAACGGAGTTTAGCCATATAGAAGAAATTTTTAAGCGTCATGCACTGGCTAATTTTACCACGGCTTTTATCTTAAAACACAATAATAAAGTCGTTAAAAGAGTGCCTGCAGGAGGCGACCCAAAGGAATATTTAAAGCGGATCGAGTCCGTTTGTGGAAAAGCCTTTGCTGAGCAGGCGATCCCTTTTGAATGTCAACATGATGGGATAAAAATCAATGGCTGGTTGGGTGGTGTTAGTTTTCATCGCAGTGAATCGGATATCCAATACGTCTTTATTAACGGCCGACCGGTCAAAGATAAAATGTTAAACCACGCCATTCGACAATCTTATCAGGGATTACTTCCACCGGGTAGAATGCCAACTTTCGTGATCTTTTTGAGTATTGATCCGGCCAAGATTGACGTCAACGTGCATCCGACCAAACACGAAGTTCGTTTTGATGAGCAGCGTTTGGTGCATGATTTATTAGTAAAATCCGTCCGTGAAGCATTGGCAGATAAATCCCCCGTGGAGTTTTTACACAATGATACCTTTCCGCCGGAACAACTCGCTCAGCAATCGAAAGCCGAGCCTTCAAAAAATTATCATTATGCTAAAAACTCGCAGGTTCGAAGCAAAGCGATCGGAGTTGGTTATAGTCAGGTCAGCTATCGCCCCTCGAATCAGGAAATTCCTGAGGTTATCGATGGTGTTTCAGAACGCCGGATAAAGGAGTCATTGCTCAATAACAGACTTCGACTTAATCATGAATTCTGGATTATTCTCTCTGATAATAAGGCCTATTTTGTTGACGAGAAAAAATTATTGTTAGAACATTTTCACTTTCTAACCGATATTTCTAAGAGGGATGATGACGCCCTGGTAAATGGTCAGGCAGCTCGCAGTAAGCCACTTCTGTTTCCGCAGAAAATTAAGATGAATACCACTCCTTTGGAAGAACTTGCCACCCTGAATAGATTACACAATCTGGGATTTGTTTTTCAACCGGAACAGACTGATGGCATTTTATTGCATCAGATACCTCTTTGGCTGGATGGGGTTGATAAACAATTTATTTTTGATCGCCTTGGTGAGTGGATTTCATTTTTTTCCACTCAAAATCTCGATGCGGTATATCGTTCGTTACAGCCCCTTGCTACTCAGATGATCGATTATCTGTTAACTCAAGAAGAATTTTGTTTGGCGAGCAGCCCATCTTCTAAGTCAATCACTGCTGAATTTGCGCAAAGCCTATTTGCGGGCGACACGTCTGCATGATCATTGAAAATACCAAGGCTCCGATCATTTTTCTAATGGGACCCACTGCTAGCGGTAAAACTGCGTTGGCGATTGAGCTTTATCAGCAAAGTGTCGAACAACTCACTCAAAAAAACGCATTGATGCAAACATCAAGATTCGAAATCATTAGTGTGGATTCGGCGATGGTATACACACAAATGGACATCGGCAGTGCCAAGCCTAGTGATAAAGAGTTGCTTTTAGCGCCTCATCATTTGATTGATTTTATCGACCCGAAACGAAGTTACTCTTCATCTCAGTTTTGTGCCGATGCTATTAGCTTAATTAATGATATCCATCAGTGCCGAAAAATCCCGCTACTGGTGGGTGGCACGATGCTTTATTTTAAGGCTCTAAAGGATGGCTTATCGGATCTGCCCGCAACTGATGAGGTGATACGTCGGCAGGTCAAAGCGCAACTTGATGCAAAAGGGAGCGAATATTTGCATCAGCAGCTCGCCAAAATTGACCCACAAACCGCTGAGCGTTTACACCTTAACGACAGCCAACGGATCACCCGAGCGATTGAAGTTTATCAAATGACTGGCAAGCCACTGTCTATTTGGCACATCGAGCAAAAACAACAAGCGTTAGTCAATCCAGTATTATCGATTGCACTTGCGATGCAAGATAGAAAGGTATTACACCAGCGCATCACGTTAAGGTTTGAGCAAATGATCGAAACTGGGTTTTTAGATGAAGTCGCAAACCTTTATTACCGAGGCGATCTCTCTCTTGATTGCCCGTCGATGCGCAGCGTCGGTTATCGTCAAATTTGGCAATATATGGATGGCGAGCTCAGTTTATCGGAAGCCAAAGAAAGAGCGATAATCGCCACCCGACAATTGGCAAAAAGGCAATATACCTGGCTGAGAAGTTGGCCGGATATTCTGTGGTTTGATCCCACAGATGAAAAAGAATTGGTTCATTGTAAACAAAACATCAATTCATTTATCGCCAGTCATTAGCGCTATACAGGTCTCTGCTGCGGCGTAATCCATATAACTAATCTAACTAAGCGCAAATATTCTAACGACATTTCTGGTTACATTTTGCGGAAACTATTTTTATCAAAAAGCATTGAACTTAGTGAAGGCTATCCCCACTAAGGAGCTGTATTCAAGTAAATCTGATGAACTTTTGAGTTAGCAGATTATTCAAGCTGGAATATGGCACTATTTTTGGCAGAAACTGGATTTAGCTGCTAAAATGGTCTTAGGTCGATGAAAAATGCTTTCGGTGTTGCAGCGAAGGTTCATCTGGACCCTTTTTGAGTCATTAAACTGGCCATTGCGACCGGTCAGTGCTCTTAAAGAGTGTAATACATGGAAAGTGTTTAACGAAGTTTGCTAATCAGTCTGCAGGCTTTCCTTAATCCTGAAACTCAATAGTCATACTAGGTTATGCGTAACGTAACTATGTAACGACAATGTGAGGCAGGTAAAAACAACAACAAAAGTGGGTTTAGCGGTATCTGTCGGTCCGATTTAGATTTGTGACAAGCGTTTTAAGGATGGATTATTTGCTAACAAAGAAAAAGAATAAGGAGACTATTATGTCAAAAGGGCAATCATTACAAGACCCTTACTTGAATGCACTGCGCCGAGAGCATATTCCGGTGTCAATCTTTCTAGTTAACGGGATCAAGCTACAAGGTCAAATTGAATCATTTGACCAATTCGTTGTTTTGCTAAAAAATACTGTGAGTCAAATGGTTTATAAACATGCGATATCCACAGTTGTTCCGGCAAAAAATGTGAAATTACCGCATGCTGATGCTGATGCTGATGCTGATGCTGATGCTGAACAAGATGGCGCGAGTAACGATAATTCCGGCAATTATTAGTTATTATTTTTGAATGCAATTTTACTGCGGGGTTGGCGAAGATCACCAAGCCCGTTTTTGCATGCCTGTGGATTAGTTTATAATCCAAATTATTACATGAAACCTGAAGAGTACTGACCCTTTTGTTTGATCGACATTCCGGCGGCGAAAACGCCGTTTTAGTTCATATTGAATTACCTGATTCCCACAATAAAGAGGACAAAGATGAATTTGTTGATCTGGTGGTGTCTGCAGGTCTTTCGATTAAGGCGATGGTGGGTGGATCTCGCCAGCGTCCAGACGCACGATACTTTATTGGCACCGGCAAAGCTGACGAAATTAAACAAATTGTTGAAGATCAGCAGGCCGATGTGGTGTTATTTAATCATCGATTAAGTCCGGCCCAGGAAAGAAATATCGAAGAACTGGTCTGTTGTCGGGTGATAGACCGAACCGGACTGATCTTGGATATTTTCGCTCAACGGGCGCAAACCCATGAAGGGAAATTACAAGTAGAATTAGCTCAACTACGGCATTTATCCACCCGCCTGGTTAGAGGTTGGACCCATCTGGAAAGGCAAAAAGGCGGCATTGGCTTGCGGGGACCTGGTGAAACTCAGTTGGAAACCGATCGACGTTTATTAGGTGATCGAATAAAAAATATTCGCAAGCGTCTGAATAAAGTCGAAAAACAGCGAGAGCAAAGCCGACGCGCCAGAAAACGCGGTAATATTCAAACCGTTGCATTGGTCGGTTATACCAATGCCGGTAAGTCAACCATCTTTAATCGACTGACCGATGCCAAGGTTTATGCGGCCGATCAATTATTTGCAACATTAGACCCCACCCATCGTCAGGTAGAAATAGTACCGGGACAAAGAGTGATATTGTCCGACACCGTTGGATTTATTCGCCACTTACCCCATGATCTGGTCGCTGCTTTTAAGGCGACCTTGCAAGAAAGTCGTCAGGCAGATGTTTTGTTACATATCATCGATGCATCAGATATCAGAAAAGAGGACAATATTGAAGAGGTCTATAAAGTGCTCGAATCAATTGGTGCTGGCGAGGTACCGGTGATCGAGGTTTACAACAAGATTGACTTGATAGAAACACTCAATCCTAAAATTGAAGCGGTTGTTGATGGGGTCGCGATGTCAAACAAAGGCTACAATGATGTTGTTGGTAGAGTATGGTGCTCTGGCAAAAGCGGCGATGGATTGCAACTGGTGTTACAAACCATTAGCCAACAGCTGGAAATCGAATGGTTGGACTTGAATTTATTGATTTTACCCCAAGATCTAGATATTCGCAGTGAGCTTTATGATCTGCATGTGATTACTGAGGAATCGGTTACTGAGAATGGTGCTATCGATTTGCAAATCAAAATAGACGCTGCCGATTGGCGAAGATTAAACCGTCAAAGCGATAAACGTTTAGAACAATGTTGTCGCGGAGAGATCCCTGATTTTTCGGTAGTTGATGATTAGCCTTTCAGGGTTATTTTCAATAGAATAGAGACAAGATTAATAGTCTACTAAGTCGTAACGATACGGATTAGTTATCAAACACAACAGTAACGGTTCAGGTTAACCCTAAAACTCGTCAGTTTTAGGCAGAAAATGTGTGCATATTCGTTTATGTGATTATTTTCCAACGAAGAAATGGCGGATTTTAGAGTTAAGCTGAATCGTTACATTAAATCCATCAATTGGAGAAACATATGCCTTGGAATCAGCCAGGTAATAATAATAATGATAAAGACCCATGGGGCAACCGTAAAAAACAAGATGGTCCGCCAGATCTGGATGAATTGGTCAAGAAAATTGCCGGTTTTTTTGGTGGCGGCACTGGGCGGGGTGGTAAGAGCTCCAGCGGCGCAGGAAAAAGATTTTTGATGATTGGCACCATTGTGGTTGCTCTGTTTTGGTTTGGATCGGGCATTTATACCATTGATGAAGCGGAACAAGGAGTAGTGCTACATTTTGGTCAGTACGACCGCACTGTTGGCGCTGGTCTTGGCTGGGTGCCTCGAGGTATCGAAAAAGTGATTAAGGTGAATACCGATGAAATGCGCAATGCTTCTGTCAGTGGTGTTATGTTGACCAAAGACATTAATATTGTTGAAGTGGATGTGGGTATTCAATATCAAGTTTCGTCACCAGAAGATTATCTATTTAAGCTTGGTGACGTTGAAGGGACTTTAGATCAAGCTTCAGAAAGTGCCCTCCGCCAGGTGGTTGGTGCCTCAAATGTTGATGCGATATTAACCACCGACAAAGAAAGAATTCAGGACGAATTAAAACTGGAAATAGTACAAGTGCTAGCGCAGTATAAAAGCGGACTGAACGTGAGAACCGTAACACTCAAGCGAGTAAGACCTCCAAGAGAAGTGAATGAAGCTTTTGAAGAAGTTAACCGTGCCGCTCAAGATGCAAAGCGGGAAATTCAAGATGCTGAAGCTTATGAAAATGAGAAACTGCCACTCGCTAAAGCGGACGCAGAAAAGGCCAAACAACAAGCAGATGCCTACCGAGCAACCGTATTAGCCAAAGCTAATGGTGAAGTGGCAAGATTTAAACAGCTACTGCCTCAATACATAGCCGCTCCTGAAGTGACTCGTACGCGCCTTTACTTAGAAACCGTTGAAGCCGTCATGTCTCAATCAAGTAAAATAATGATCGATTCAGAGGGGGGAAATAACATGATTTATTTGCCACTAGACCAAATAATGAAAAGAAATCGGGAGAATACCAATGTCAAATAAAGGCCTGTTTAGCATCATTGGATTGATAATTATTCTCGTCGTTGTTTCTAAGTCAATCTATATCGTAGAAGAGACCGAAAAAGGACTTGTTCTGCGTTTTGGTAAGGTTGTTAGAGATGCGGAAAATATTCCGGAGATTAATCCTCCAGGATTGCAATTTAAAGTTCCGTTTGTCGACTCTGTTGTTTTAATAGATACACGTGTGCAGTTAATGGATGGAAGTCCCGACGTATTTACTACTCAAAACAAAGAGTTTTTGGATGTTGATACCTACGTTCAATGGAAAGTCACTGATTTCGCCAAGTTTTACATTCGAACCAATGGAAATTTTCGCAAAGCGGAAGGTTTTATCGAAGATTTTGTTGATAACGGTTTAAGAAACCAATTTGGTAAACGGACTCTCGAACAAGCGATCTCAGGAGAGCGGGAAGAGTTAATGGGGGATATCAAAATCTTTGTTAATTCTAAAGTGCCAGAATACGGTTTGGAAGTGGTCGATATCCGGGTTAAAAAGGTCAATTATACCTCTCGTGTACTTAAAAATGTTTATGAGCAAATCATATCGGAACGACGCGCTCAAGCAGTTTTAATTCGCAGTGACGGCAAGCAGCAAGGTAATATTGTTAAAGCAAAAACCGACGCTAATGTTTTAAGAATCTTGGCTGAAGCCGACGAATATGCTCGAACCATTCGAGGTTTAGCCGATGCGGACTCAGCAAAAATCTACGCGGATACTTACAACAAAGACCCTGAATTTTATGCCTTCTTGCGAAGCATGGATGCATATAAAGCATCGTTTAGTAATAAGGGCGACATTATGGTAATTAGCCCGGATAGCGATTTCTTTAAGTATTTCAAAGATGCTAAAGGAAAAACTAAGTAAAACTACCCTGTCATTGCCACGCTACGCTCGCAATGACAGGTTACTTCTTTGCCCCAATGAAGAAGTTTGATCGACTCCTGTGTAAATCATAAACCTAGAAAAATCAGTTGAATCACGAAAGTCTGCGCAAACCCTTGGCGCACCTAGAAACCCCGTGAAAGCGCTACTCACCAATCAGGTGAATACGGCTTCCACGGATTTCCTATGCACACCAATGGCTTTCACATCGTTTTCGTGTTCAACTGATTTTTCCAGGATAAAAAAACCACAAAAAAGCGGAAATTCTCACCCGATGAGAGTACAATTCGCGGTTTCCTGCCAAGTGACGAAATTCTATTAATATGGCTAATTCCAGTAGTTCAAAAAACATTGTTGTTTTGGGCACCCAATGGGGTGACGAAGGCAAAGGTAAAATCGTTGACTTGTTAACTGACCGTGTTAGCGCAGTTGTTCGTTTTCAAGGCGGACACAATGCTGGTCATACTCTGGTTATTGATGGCAAAAAAACCGTTCTTCACCTTATCCCATCGGGAATCTTAAGAGACAACGTTAGATGTTTGATTGGCAACGGTGTGGTACTTTCTCCTGCAGCACTGGCCGAAGAAATGGAAATGCTGCAAAAAAATGACGTGCCGGTAACTGAAAGACTCAGAATTAGCCCAGCCTGTACCTTAATTTTGCCTTACCATATTGCCCTCGATCAAGCCCGTGAAGCGGCAAAAAGTGACGGTAAGAAGATAGGTACCACCGGACGTGGCATTGGTCCCGCTTATGAAGATAAAGTAGCACGACGTGGTTTGCGGGTCGACGATCTATTTTATCCCGATCGATTAAAAGAAAAATTGACTGAAATTCTGGAATACCATAACTTTATTCTAGTGAACTATTTTAAACAATCTGAAATTTCAGTCGAATCAGTCTACCAAGAATGCCTTGGTTATGCCGAAATGCTTAAAGATTTGGTCGAAGATATCCCACACACTTTGCATAAAGCCAGACAAAATGGCGAATCATTATTATTTGAAGGCGCTCAGGGAACACTATTAGATATTGATCACGGCACCTTCCCTTATGTGACTTCCTCGAATACCACTGCTGGCGGAACCGCCACAGGTTCTGGTTTTGGTCCCTTGTATCTCGATTACGTACTGGGCATTACCAAAGCTTATACCACACGAGTAGGTGGCGGACCTTTTCCGACAGAATTATTCGATGAAATTGGTCAGCGGCTTGGCGAAAAAGGTCACGAATTTGGTGCCACCACAGGTCGTGCTCGTCGTTGTGGCTGGCTAGATGCGGTGGCGTTAAGCCGAGCGATACAAGTTAATAGCGTGAGCGGAATTTGTTTGACTAAGTTGGATGTATTGGATGGCTTAGAAACAATCAAAATCTGCATCTCTTATCAGTGCCCAGAACAGGGCGAATTACATACTACCCCGGTGGGTGCAGAAGGTTACGCCCGAGTTAAACCGCAATATCTGGAAATGCCCGGTTGGAACGAAAATACCTTTGGGATACAAAACTGGGATGAATTACCTCAAGCAGCAAAGGACTATGTGGCTAAAATAGAAGAACTTGTTGGGGTGCCGGTGGATATCGTTTCGACTGGTCCTGATCGCGTTGAGACAATTATTCGTCGCGACCCGTTTGAGGTATAGGCGTTAGCTTAATACAGAAAAAATCACGCCAGATAATTGATTGTCATCCTGAGGATGCCTAGGCGACAGAAGGATCTAAGATCTTTCGTTGTTTCTCCTCAAGATGACAATATGCAGATATTATTTTTGAATAAGATAGTGCACACTAAACATCTGCTGATCATCCACCCAGGTTTTCACACACTTTAGTTGGGCCTTAGACGCCATTTGCAGAAATCCATCCACCGAATATTTATGAGAGTTTTCAGTGTGGATTGATTCCTGTTCCAAAAAATCAAATGACGAACCGTTAACTTTAACGGTCTGCCGTTGTTGGCTTACCAAATGCATTTCAATCCGTTGGTGTTGCTGATTAAAAAACGCGTCATGGCTAAATTGGTTCAAATCGAAATCAGCATCTAAATGCCGATTAATTCGTGTTAACAAATTTTTATTAAACGCTTCAGTGATTCCTTCGCTGTCGTTGTAAGCTGACTCTAAAATTCTTTGTTCTTTTATCAGGTCGACGCCGATAATTATTGCGCCTTCAGTTCCAATCAATTGATGCATATTGGATAAAAAATCGATCGCTTTGTCAGGCACGAAATTTCCAATGGTTGAGCCTGGGAAAAACACCACACGATGACTGTTTTTCTGTTGGCCTAGCCATTTTACCGGTTGAGTAAAATCACCCTGGATCGGAACAATGTTAACTTGCGGAAATTCCTTTTGGATTATTTGGGCACTGTAAAATAAGAACTCTTTGGAAATATCCAGGGGCACATAAGCGTCAGGCCTATCCAGCGCTCTCAACAGGGTGCGGATCTTGATCCCTGCACCGGCACCGGGCTCGATGATGGTGGCATTTTTGCCAATTAATTCTGCCAATTCTGACTTTATTTTATCTAATAAAACCAGCTCTGTGCGGGTAATGTAATATTCTTTTAGTTTGCAAATTTCTTCAAAAAGTTGCGAACCATTATCATCATAAAAATACTTGCAGGGTAAGGTTTTTTGAGTTTGGCTGAGACCACTGGTCACTTCCTGCAGGAAGCGTTGGTTCTCTGGACTTAAGACCTTTTTATCGTTGGCCCTGGTGGTCGTCACAGAATCTATTTGTTGATTAGACTTTGTTGAATATTGTTGTTCAGAAATGACGCGGTCGTCCATTATAAACTCTCTGCTAATCGTATACCGGAAAATTGCCATGAGGCATCCGGATAAAAGAAATTTCGGTATGACTTCCGTATATGGCCCCTCGGGGTGGCGATCGAGCCACCTCGTAATACGTATTGATTCACCATAAATTTACCGTTGTATTCGCCGATTGCGCCTTCAGTCACTTTGAATCCAGGGTAAGCACTGTAACTACTAGATGTCCACTGCCATAACTCACCAAACATTTGCTCTAATTCAACACCGCAAGCGGTGTTGGAGTGCATTCTATCCTTGTCAAAAACAGAGTTATTTATCGGCACATCCCGAGCAGCGACTTCCCATTCGTATTCTGTGGGCAGTCGTTTATTTTGGCTATTAGCAAAGGCGCAGGCTTCAAAATAATTGATATGCATGACTGGCGAATCTAGCTCCAACGGCTGAAGACCTGACAAGGTGTAGTGATACCATTGACCTTCTTTTTTAATCCAGTACAAGGGGGCTTTAATCTTTTGTTCAGTGATCTTAGACCAGGCTTCAGAAAGCCAGAAGGAAGATTGTTGATAACCACCGTTTTGCACAAATTGTAAATATTCGCCGCAGCTAATAAGCCGGGAGGCTATCTCAAAAGGCTGCAGATAAACTTGATGTGGTGGTCCTTCATTATCAAAATAAAAGGCTTCGTTTTGATGACCAATTTGATATAGACCGGCATCGTATTTCTTCCAACTGAGATCAGATTTTAAATATTTTGGTTGCTCGGATTTTCGATAAACAGGATGAGTAGGATTAACAAAAAATCCATGTTTTAAGTCGGTTAACATCAGTTCCTGATGTTGTTGTTCGTGATTGATAACCAATTGAATTAAATTAAACAGTTTTTTATTTTCTGAATTTTGTTTATTAAGACTTTGATTTTCTAACAGGTATAGCATGTGAACGTCAATATGTTCACGGTATCGTAAAATTTCTTGGTACGCTGGGCGGCTTAAAAGCCCTCTTTTATCTCGTGGAAATTGTTGGCCGATGGCGTTGTAATAAGAATTAAACAGATATTCAAACTGGGCGTTGAACTCTAGGTAATCCTTTAAGTAAGGTTTCAATATAAAAGTCTCAAATGCCCAGCTGGTATGAGCTAGATGCCATTTTATGGGAGAGGTTTCCGCCATTGACTGAATTTGCATGTCTGCTTCAGAAAGAGGTGCGGCGATCTCAAGACTCGCTTGTCTTATTTTATTAAACAGTGCAGGCAACAGTTGAAACTCTGCTCCGCTATCCGAATGCAGCATTTATCATCCTGGTTGTTTGGCGTATTGAATTTTAATTCTAAGGGAATGTGTTTTTATATCAAGAAGAAATTGGCTGTATGACCTAATGTAACGCGTTTTATTAGTCCGCTGGGTATTTCTGACAAATTAGTGCAGTCAATACGGAATTAAAAATTTATTTTTAATAGCTTGTTATCGTATTTGATGAAGTTTTGACTGAATATTTTCGATTCGTTTCTTGTCTTGCTCGGTTTCACCATAGTTTGACAGAATCGAGAGAAACTCTTCTACCGGGATCTCACTCACAGAGTAGTTTAATCGTTTGGTAAAAGTCATTGTATTGCTTTCCTTTATCATTTCGATGTTTCCTTCTTTTTTGTGCGCTAGGTCCAGATTAGCACGAGTTTGATGTCGGTGACAATTGGTGTTGTGGCTATTTTATTGGCTAGTTAATGTGTTTTATTCAATATTCCGACAAGTTATTGATTCAATTGACTATTAAAAAGTAAGTTTTTAATAATAAAAATAAAAACCTTTTCACCTTGCTATTCATGTCTTTATTTTATTGTTTAAGCTCTACTGTTGATTACATGATAGCGTTTCTGGTTTGTTACAGAAAGTGGTTGAGTCTCAAATTGATGTGAGAGATCCGCCCGAATAGTTGTATATAGAATCGAACCCTCTGTTTGGCTGGGGATGTTCTTCGTTTCATGGCTGGATACCTTTCTTACTGGTCTATTTAATTTATAAACTCGGTTATGACAAAATGGCCTTGATTTACTGGACTGTATTGGCCAACCAGCAAATGTTTGCAGTGGTTTGACGGCAAGTACGCTACGCCAACGCAGGGCGGATGAAATAAGCGAGGACTTTTTTGAATTTATATTGCCGATCTGATACCTTTAGTCTATAGCAGTTGTCGATTCAATTGAAAAGGCTGAAGTATTCAAGATGCACCTGGAATTAAGCGAAAACGATATCAATCTAGTCAATCGAGTGCAAAAGAGCTTTCCTCTTTGCAAGGATCCTTTTGCTCAAATTGCAGAAGAACTTGGAGTGGAAAAAGACTGGGTGATTAAGCGATTAAATGAACTAAAAGAAAATGATTTTATTAGTCGCTTTGGTGCGGTGGTCAAACGAAAAAAGAATCGTTACAGTACACTCGCGGCCCTCAAGATACCCCCTGAACGAGTTGATGATGTCGCTCATTTAGTGAGTTCTTATGATGAAGTGACCCATAATTACTTGCGCGAACACGAGTATAACCTTTGGTTCGTTCTCCAGGCGAAAACAGAATCAAAACTGACCGACTTATTGGCCGATTTGCGTCAGCACATGGATTTTCCGATGTTAAATCTGCCTATTTTAGAGTCCTATCATAGCGATTTGGTGATTACACTGTAATGGATATTAATCAACAGCGAAATATCATGAAGCACCTATCACGTGGTTTACCTATTTGCGAAGAGCCCTATAAAGAGCTTGCCGAGGCTTCCGGCATTTCAGAAGATACTTTGTTGGAGTTTATCCGAGAATTAGTCGAATCCAACGTAATAAGCCGATTTGGCATGGTCGTTAATCATGAATCGGTTGGTTATAATTCTAATGCAATTGTTGTGTGGGACGTGCCCGATGATGAAGTGGATCAAGTCGGTGCATTGCTGGGGCTTCAAGAAAAAATCAGTCTTTGTTACAAACGACCACGACAAATGCCCGATTGGCCATACAATCTATTTACCATGATTCATGGTAAAAGTAAGCCTGAGGTTATTTCCGAATTGAATAAAATTGTCAGTGAGAACAATATCGAGAATTACGCCAGCGACATTTTGATCAGTACCAAGACCTTTAAACATACCGGTTCTCGGTTCGATTGGTGAGAACTGATGGCGTCGGGCTTAGGGCCAGGAGCTACTACGGGCTAGGAAAAAACTTGTGAGCTAAGAGTGAAAACCTTTGCTATTTTCGCCTTGGCTTTTTAGTTGTTTGATGGAGTTTCTTTTGCTGGTTTCTGTATTGTTTAACTTCCGCGGGAATAAGTTGATTCGGCCCATCACCAATTAATTCTGCACGTCCCATTTCTATAAGGGCTTTTCTTAACATCGGCCAGTTCTTTTCATCATGGTATCTTAAGAAGCCTTTATGCAGTCGTCGTCTGTCTAGATCTTTTTCGGTATAAACGCTTTCACTCTTGTAAGTTACCTTGTGCAAGGGGTTTTTCTCGGAATGATACATCGCCGTTGCTAATGACATCGGCGATGGGTAGAAATTTTGCACTTGGTCCAGTCGAAATTTATTTTGCTTAAGCCACAGCGCCAAATTCAGCATATCGCTATCGTCACAGCCAGGATGGGCAGCTATAAAATAAGGAATCAAATACTGCTTTTTACCGGCTTCTTTAGAAAACCTTTCAAACATTTCTTTGAATTCATCATAACTGTCCATCTCTGGTTTCATCATTTTATCGAGGGTGTTTTTCTCGCTATGTTCCGGCGCTATTTTTAAATATCCACCTACATGATGAGTTACCAGTTCTTTGACATATTCCGGATCAGTGACCGCCAGGTCATATCGAAGCCCCGAAGCGATGGCCACTCGTTTGACCCCTTTGACTGCACGCGCTTTACGATAAAGCTGGGTGGTTTTACTGTGGTCGGTGATTAGATTCTTACAGATTACTGGATAAACACAGGAAAGCTTGCGGCAGTTTTTTTGTATTTCATCATCCTTGCAATTTAGATGATACATGTTGGATGTCGGTCCACCCAGATCAGATACGGTGCCGGTAAATCCTGGCACTTTATCCCGCATATCTTCGATTTCTTTGATCACTGATTCTTGAGAACGGCTCTGGATCACCCGGCCTTCATGCTCGGTAATCGAACAAAAAGTGCAGCCGCCAAAACAACCGCGCATGATATTGACCGAAAATCGGATCATTTCGTAAGCGGGAATATTGGCGTCAGCCGGCGTATTACCGTAGGCCGGATGAGGCACTCGTTCATATTCCAGATCAAAAACGCCATCGATTTCATTGGTTTCTAAGGGGATCGGTGGGGTATTCACCCAGACTTCTTTGCCTCCATGTTTTTGGACTAAAACACGGGCATTATGCGGATTGGATTCTAGATGCAAGATCCTGGAAGCATGAGCGTAAAGCGCTGAGTCTCCCTTTATCTTTTCAAACGATGGTAACCGAATAACCGTGGTTTTGTTGTCTAACCCGGCTTTTCCCATTAACGGCATTGGAACAATCTTAATCGGTACACTATCTGAAGGGGTCGCTTGTTGTTTAGATTGTTGTTTCGATTGACAACTATCGGAAGCCGGATCTTTATATTCGTAGGGATTACTTTTTCCCATGTCCTGCATTAATGTTTTGTCAGAGGGCCAATCAATTCGGGTTGAATCTACTTCAGTCCAACCTGGTGGAATTTCTTTGCGAATAATCACGGTGCCAGGAATATCGGTTAATTCTTTGATCTTACGACCAAGCGATACTTGATGAGCGATTTCTGCCATGGCTCGCTCGGCGTTGCCGTAAAGTAATATATCCGCCGCAGAATCGACTAGTACTGATCGCCTGACTTCATCACCCCAATAGTCGTATTGGGCAATTCGACGTAAACTGGCTTCAATGCCCCCAATAATAGTGGGAGTATCGGGATAGGCTTCTCGACATTTTTGGGTATAAACAATCACTGCACGATCCGGTCTTTTACCAGCGACTCCTTGCGGGGTGTAAGCATCGTCATTACGGATTTTTTTATCGGCAGTATATCGATTGATCATTGAATCCATATTGCCGGCGGTAATACCAAAGAATAAGTTAGGCTCGCCAAGCGCTTTAAAAGCCTCAGGATCATTCCAGTCCGGCTGCGCGATAATGCCAACTCGAAATCCCTGGGATTCCAGGAATCGGCCAATCACCGCCATGCCAAAGCTTGGATGATCCACATAAGCATCACCTGAGATGATGATGATATCGCAACTGTCCCAACCAAGTTCGTCCATTTCTGCGCGAGACATCGGCAGGAATTTGGCTCGTCCATAACACTCAGCCCAGTATTTTGGGTAGGCAAACAGATTGTTAGTGGATTTTGACATGGTTGAATCGCGTAAATACTTAAGGGCGCGTATTCTCGCAGGAAAACAGATGAATTACACCTGTTTTGGCTAAAATTTGTTCATTTTTTAGGCTATTTATTGCCGTCGCACCCAATATTTAACAAAACAACGATCTATTATCATTCAATATGTTATTATGCCGACCGCTTTAGCAGGGTAACGAGGTTTTAATCCTCGGCTGTACCCGCAACTGTACGGATAAACGTCAGACGTTCATTCTAAGCCAGAAAACCTGCTATCAGATTGAATTTATTCAATTAAATTAATAATACCATTTGTTCCGGGCGGGTTACTCGGCGGCTGAGTGAATAACACAGTGTTTTGGCTAAATTGTATATTCACCGACCTCCTGTTGATCCTGTTAAAAATTTCCTAGGTTGGATCAACTTTGTCATTTTCGCATTCTACCCAGCAATCAAATAAAACTTCGGATAAGCTGGAAGGGGTTAACCATACCCATTCTATTTTCGAAGCCAGACGATTGTGTTGGCAAGTCGGTCAAATCGAAATTCTTAGGGATCTCAACTTCACTATTCAGCCAAATCAATTTATTGGTGTTATCGGACCTAATGGTGCAGGTAAGTCCTCACTATTACGATGCCTTTTCGGAAAAAATCAAATTTCTAGCGGCTCACTTACTTTTAATCAAAAGGAAGTCTCCCGTTATTCCAGAAAATCTCTGGCGCAGGAAATTGCCGTGGTCCTGCAGGAGCCGCCCACCCATTTTGATATGAGCGTATTTGAGCTGGTGAGCATGGGACTGATCCCCCGACAATCTCTGCTGAGTTTTTCGACTCAAACCGATCGTGATGAGGTAGAACAAGCTATCGCTGACGTTGCTTTGTCGGCAAAAACGCAAATGCCGTTCAATACGCTATCCGGCGGTGAAAAACAACGGGTTATGTTAGCCCGTGCTATTGTGCAAAAAACCAAGGTCCTTATATTAGACGAGCCAACTAATCATCTTGATATACAGCATCAAATCGAAGTGTTGCACTTAGTCAAAGCGATGAATATCACGGTGCTGCTTAGCATCCACGATCTCAACATGGCGGCGGCTTTTTGTGATCAGATTATCTTAATGGATAAAGGAAAAATTATTCAGCAAGGTGATTGCGAAACCGTGCTAAATACCAAAAATCTCAAACAAGTTTTTAGGGTAAATGCCAATATCGATAATCATCCCTTTCATTCTGGGCAACGGATTTCTTATGATTTTAATCTGCAGGCTGGTTCTGAAGTGATAACGCTTGAAAAACTAAAACGACATAAAGCCGCTAACTCAGAACTAGATCATGATTAGCCGTTTCTCGTTAATCGCTATCTTGTCGAGTCTCTTTTTGCTGGCCACCCTAATTTTCGCGACGGGTATAGGCAGTGTGGCTCTGTCTCCCGGACAAGTGTTTGACTCATTGTTGGTTTGCACTGGTGACAGGTCCGCTTGTTCGGTTGAGCCGGTCTACCAGCGGATCGTCTGGGAAATTCGTTTACCCAGAATATTAATGGCATTGTTAACCGGCGCGGGACTTTCCATTACCGGTGCCATATTGCAATCAGTCACTCGTAATCCGTTGGCCGATCCTTATTTATTTGGGATATCCTCCGGTGCAGCATTAGGCGCGGTAATGGTTATTGCGGCAGTCTCGGGAGCGGGGATCTCGATTACTTTTGGTGCATTGGCAGGCGGAATATTTTCGGTCATTTTAATGTTAACTCTGGCCGGTAGTGCGGCAGTTCAGGTAGAACGATTGTTATTATCCGGTGTTGCTGTGTCTTTTATGCTTAGCGCTTTCACCGGCTTGATCATTTATTATTCACAGCCCGATACCGCTAGCAGATTACTCTTTTGGATGATGGGTAGTTTTTCTAATAGTCAATGGCAAGATTTATGGTTGCCGTCGTTGACCACCAGCATTGGACTGTTTTTATTTATCGTTTATAGAAAATGGATATCAGCCATTCAAGCTGGCGATGAAGGGGCGTTTACGCTTGGCGTGCCGGTGAGCCAATTAAGGTTAAGCATGTTAGTGATCGGTTCGATTATTACTGCGGTTCTTGTTGCTCAAGTGGGTGGAATTGGATTTGTGGGCCTAATGATCCCACATATTTGCCGTTATCTGGTTGGTTCACAATTACATCATGTGCTGTTTATGTGTGTGGTGATCGGTGGTAGTTTTATGATTTGGGTCGATGTGTTGGCTCGTTCAATATTAGATGAACACATTTTACCGGTAGGTATTGTCACTTCGGCAATTGGTAGTTTGTTCTTCTTTATTGTGCTTAAAGCAAATCGGACCCGATAAATAAAATAATAACGATAGTTTCTATCAACTAAGTAGTAGGATATTTAGAGATCTTCGACCTCTCCCTAGCCCTCCCCTTCCAAGGGGAGGGGATTCTAACTCCCTCTCTCTCCGGGAGAGGGTTGGGGAGAGGGTATATTAGGTAGAATTTTAAGCAGGATACTAAGGAAAAATGTTTAACATTAAAAAATTAGATCGCTCTCAACAAGAGCAGTTCATCAGTAAGATCGACCAAAAAACCAAACCACAAGGCGCTTTAGGCATGTTAGAAGCCTTGGCTCTGCAATTGGCTTTGGTATTGGGAAGAACCCAGCAAAGTCGCGCTCAAGGTCGACTGAGTTTGGCTGATCCTATTCAAATTGAAAAGCCTGTGATGTTGGTTTTTGCTGGTGACCACGGTATCGCTGAAGAAAATATCAGCATTGCTCCGTCTGCGGTGACCCAGCAAATGGTGATTAACTTTTTAGAGGGTGGTGCGGCTATCAATTGTTTTTGTCGCTCAAATGATATTCAAATGGAAGTGATTGATGCGGGTATTTTATTACCGGTTGATGATGAAAACCTGACGCAGCAGTCGCTTGGCAATGGCACCAATAATTTCCTTAACAATGCGGCGATGTCCAAACAACAAGTTGAGCAAGGGTTGCAGTTCGGTAAACAATCGGTGCAAAAACATATCACAAAGGGATGCAATGTTTTTGGCTTCGGAGAAATGGGGATCGGTAATACTTCTGCTGCTGCCGCGATTCTTAGCGCGCTTACCGGAGTATCTGTAGCAGACTGTGTAGGTAGAGGAACGGGAATTGATGACCAGACGTTTGCTAAAAAGACTCAGTTATTAGAGAAGGCGACAGAGTTTCATCAGCAAAGACTCGCTAATCGATATGCTGAGCCGATGGAAGTCATGTCAAGTTTCGGCGGATTTGAAATCGTGCAAATAGTGGGCGCTATGCTAGCGACTGCTGAGAATCAAAAAATCATTCTAGTCGATGGATTTATT
>CAZOBX010000010.1:33719-48265 GCA_964578045.1 uncultured Kangiella sp.
ATGTTGGCCATCAAACTTTATCCCGATAGTCGAGATTATATGGTTTTTTGCCATCAATCGGAAGAACAAGGTCATCGACTGATGTTAAAACATTTACGGGCTAAACCTTTACTCAATTTAGGACTGCGATTAGGTGAGGGGACCGGAGCCGCGTTGGCAATGCCTTTAGTTCGCGCCGCCGCCAGTTTTTATAATGATATGGCCAGTTTTGAAAGTGCCGGTGTGACCGCGGTTTAGCGGTTTTGAAAATGTCGCTGGAAATGCTGAAAAAAGAATTTAATTTATTTCTGGTTGCGCTTGGATTTTTTACCCGTATTCCAATGATTAATGATTTAGATTTCAGCCAGCAAAACCTTAATCAGGCCAGCCGATATTTTTCGCTGGTGGGATGGTTGATTGGTATTCTTTGCGCTTTGGTTTTTTATATAACCAGTTTATGGTTACCGATAACAATTTCCATATTGGTTTCAATGATTATTGGCTTCTTATTAACTGGCGGATTTCATGAAGATGGTTTAGCCGATAGTTGTGATGGTTTGGGTGGCGGTTGGACCGCCGAAGACAAACTTAGAATAATGAAAGACTCCAGAATAGGCAGCTACGGTGTGTTGGCGATATGGAGTATTTTGAGCTTAAAGTTTTTTTTATTACTGGAAATCGCTCGTGTCAATTCTCTTGTTGCTGAGCTGAATGTTTTTATTGCTATATTGATTAGCCATCCATTAAGCCGCAGTTTATCCACTAGCTTAATCTATGCTCTGGCTTACGTTTCTGACCGTAAAACCGCAAAAGTAAAACCCTTAGCTGAATCAAACCGGACCATAGATTTAGTTATCAATTTAATCATTGGCTGTAGTGCATTACTCATATTGAGCGGCATCGCTGGGGTTATTTTATTATCACAATTGATTCTGTTTTTCATTTTGAGATGGTTTTTTCATCGACAAGTGAAAGGCTTTACCGGCGACTTACTAGGTGCCGCCCAACAAATATCGGAAATACTGATTTATGCCGTTATTTTGTCCTCGCTATTGGTTAGTCATGGAGTGTCGACGTGATTCATTTGGTTCTTGGTGGTGCGCGTTCGGGTAAGAGTCTATTTGCCGAGTCGTTGGTGAAGTCGCTTGAGGTTTGCCGGCAAGGTTCGACAGTGACTTATATAGCAACGGCCACCGCGGAAGATGACGAAATGTCGTCTCGTATTAGTCATCATCAGAAAAATCGGCCGGAGTCTTGGGGATTAATTGAAGAGCCATTTTATTTAGCGCCGTTAATAGAAAGGCTGCAACAGCCGGAGCAAATAATACTAATCGATTGCATGACTTTATGGGTCAGTAATTGGCTGTGTGATGACACTAAAGAATTTAACGGATGGCAAACCCAAAGTGAAGCATTCTTGAAAGCTGTTAGTGATTCTAAGGCCAACATAGTGATAGTGACCAATGAAGTTGGAAGCGGGATTGTACCAATGGGCAATTTGAGTCGTCAGTTTGTGGATCAAGCCGGTTGGTTAAATCAAAAATTGACTGACACGGTAGGCGATGTCTCTTTAGTTATTGCGGGTATTCCGCTCGCTTTGAAAATAGACGGTCGATATACAGACCATGTCAGGACCTCACTATGAATACCGAGCTCTATTTACTTCGCCATGGAGAACCGGAATTACGAAATGTACTGCTTGGAAGAACAGATGCTCAATTGACGCCTTGTGGTTGGCAGCAGCTTTGTGCGACCACTGAACCATTAAAAGAAATTACTCAGTTGGTAACTAGCCCGTTGCTCAGGTGTTCGGAATTCGCCTCGTATTGGGCGAGTAAAATGGATCTGCCGATTGAAACCAATCGAGCATTTCAGGAATGCAATTTTGGCGAGTGGGATGGACAATCATTTGAGGTCATTAGGAAAAAACAATCCACCGAGTTGTCTCAGTTCCTGATTGAACCGGCAAACTTCACTCCGAACGGTGGAGAAGCACTGGCGGACTTTCAAAAACGAATCCGAGGTGCAATTGAAGAATTATTATTGCGAAATACCGGCAACAAAATTCTGTTAATCACTCATGCCGGGGTGATCCGCTGTTTAGTATCTTGGTGCTTAAAAATCGATAGCTTGTCCTCAGTAACGTTTCAAAATATTGCCATTGATTATGCGTCCTTAACTCATATCAGTGTTTACCACGGTGAGCAGTTGTTTGCCCAGTTAAAATCCATGAATCTCAACGGATATCCATCATAGTGTACAAACCAACGCACAATCTTAAAGGAAGCTTGATGGTGCAGGGGACAACGTCTGATGCCGGTAAAAGTATCCTGGTGGCAGGTTTATGTCGATTACTTAAAAGAAATGGTGTTTTGGTAGCGCCGTTTAAACCGCAAAACATGGCGCTAAATAGTGCAGTGACGGCGAGTGGTGGGGAGATTGGTCGGGCGCAGGCCTTGCAGGCAAGCGCTTGTGGATTGGAACCTCACATTGATTTTAATCCCGTTTTGCTTAAACCTTCAACTGACAAACAATCACAGGTTATCATTCATGGCAAAGCGGTTTCTCAATTAGATGCTGAGTCGTTTGGAAATATCAAGGCATTGGCCTTCAATAAAGTGTTGGAGTCTTATCGGCGATTACAGCAACAATATGATGTGATCCTGATTGAAGGGGCAGGCAGTCCCGCCGAGGTGAATTTGAGGGAAAATGATATTGCCAATATGGGTTTTGCCGAAGCCGTTAATTGTCCGGTCATTCTAATTAGCGATATTGACCGGGGCGGAGTATTTGCCCATTTGACCGGTACGCTGAATCTTTTATCGGTGAGCGAGCAAGTTTTAATAAAAGGTTTTGTGATCAATAAATTCCGCGGTGATCTTTCATTACTGCAAAATGGTTTAGATTGGTTGGAGGATTACAGCAACAAACAAGTCCTTGGTGTTTTACCTTATTTGCAGGATTTAAAGCTGGATGCAGAAGATGCTATTAGAATTGACCCACAAGATCAAAGGGGTGACATAAACATCAAAGTCATTGTGTTACCCAGAATTAGTAATCATACCGATTTCGAACCTTTGGCAGCCAACCCCAATGTCAGTTTGACTTATGTACGAGAGGCAGCGGAATTAAGCGCAGCAGATTTAGTGATTATTCCCGGTAGTAAAAACGTGCGCGAGGATCTTAACTTCTTAAAGCAAAACGGTTGGGACAAATCGATCAGACGTCATTTAAGATATGGTGGAAAATTGTTGGGTATTTGTGGTGGTTATCAAATCTTAGGTAATCGAATATCCGATCCAGATGGCGTAGAAGGAAAAGCTGGGGAAAGCAATGGCTTAGGTTTATTTTCGGTAGAAACGATATTGCAAGGTAAAAAGACTCTAACGCAAGTCTCTGGTCATTTTGAGCTAGGCCAATATCAGGGTAAGATTAGTGGTTATGAGATACATTGTGGTGTAACTAGCGGTAAAGCGAACGAAAAACCATTTTGTAATATTACCGATCAAAATGGCCAAAGTTATGCTGACGGATCGATTTCTACAGATGGACAAATAGTAGGGACTTATTTGCACGGATTATTTGAAAGCGGTGATGTTATGCAAGCTGTCTTAGCATGGGTGAGTGGCAAAACTTATTCGGCAGCGGATTGGAACCAAGTTAGAGAAAAAGAATTAGAGCGACTGGCAGATATGTTGCAAGAGTGTTTGAATATGGATGCGGTGTCAAAAATAATTAAATCCTGCTCAGCCGTTGAAAAATGCCAGTTAACAAGCTCCTCGCAATAATAGTAGGCATCAAGAAAAAGGAAACGAATATGACTGATCAAGACAAACACAAAAAAAAGTCGCAAAAACTGAAAGAGAAAGTAGATGCCAGTGTGGCCAAAGCGACTGAAGAGCGCGGAATGGTTTTACTGATTACCGGCAATGGTAAAGGTAAATCAACCGCTGGATTTGGTGTAGTTACCCGTTGTGTTGGCCATGGTTATAAAGCGGCAGTAGCGCAATTTATTAAAGGTACTTGGGAATGTGGCGAGCGTAATTTACTGGCGTCTCATGGTGTACCTTTTGCGGTGATGGGAACCGGATTTACCTGGGATACTCAGGATCGAGAAGCGGATATCAAGACCGCCACACAGGTCTGGTTAGAAGCAAAAAAATACCTGGCAGATCCTCAATACCATGTGGTGTTGCTGGATGAACTAACTTATATGCTGGGTTACAAATATCTTGATAAACAAGAAGTTCTCGATACAATCAATAATCGCCCTGAAGAGCAGACGGTTGTAATTACTGGTCGAGGGGCGGTCGCTGTATTGAAAGACATAGCGGATACAGTTAGCGAAATAAAAGATATAAAGCATGCATACACTGCCGGGCTAAAAGCACGTAAAGGAGTCGACTGGTAATGAACTTGAAAATATTGATAGCGTTGCAACAATCTGCACTATCCAGAGCATCGCCTTGTTATGCAAAAAATATTCTTATTGCCGTTCAGGCAACATCTAAATTTTTCGCTTCACAATTCAACGCTCTGGACAGCATATCTTGCCGTCAAGCTATCAATACTTTCAAGTTCTTAGCTGAAAAGATTTTTCGAATGAAGTTGCGAAATACTAAACAGGTTGCCCTATTTCTAGCGGTATATCTGTTATCCGGTTCGGCTGCCTATGCGCAAAAAGTACAACGTATTATTGCGCTTTCCCCCCATGCAGTTGAAATGCTATATGCGATCGGTGCCGGTGATAAAATCATCGCAACCGTCGAATATGCAAACTATCCCAAATCAGCACTAAATATTCTTAGAATTGGAAATTATACTGGCATACAAATAGAACAGGTTCTCAAATTGAATCCTGATCTAATTGTCGCTTGGAAAGGTGGCAATAAAGCAACTGATTTGGATAAAATTGAGTCCTTGGGATTCAAGGTTATCTATAGCCAGCCTAAAAACATTTCAGAAATCAGTCTTGACCTGCGCAAACTCGGTCAACTTACGGGTCTACAAGAGCAAGCTGAGCAAGTGATTAGAAGATTTGATCATCGCTATCAAAGTATTCGGGAGCGTTACAAAAAATTGGCCAAGGTCGATGTATTTTATCAACTTTGGCATGATCCGCTTCAGAGTATCGGATCTACCAGTTGGATTGAATCTCTAATTAGGGATTGTGGCGGAAAAAACATTTTTCACAATACAAATGTGGCTTATCCAATGGTATCCGTCGAATCAGTGCTTGTAAAAAATCCGAAAGTGATTATCATACCGCACCATTCAGGCAAGGAATCAAAAAATGAAGATTTATCAAGCGCTGAATTAGAAAGTAGAAAGATATGGTTAAAATGGCCGGAAATTTCAGCGGTAAAAAATAATCATATTTTTGCCCTTAATGGTGATTTGCTTCATAGAACCACGCCAAGATCTTTAGATGGTCTGGAAGAACTCTGTGAAAGGATTGATCAGGGAAGATAATAATTTGGTGATGGGGTCGCCCCATTCAACAAAACGACGATATTCAGGAATTAAGCTGATAAGGATATTATTACAATCGAGTGTTCCGAGTAAGAATCGGATATTCGGGAAGTTGGTGAAGTTCCAACACTGCCCCCGCAACGGTGAAGCTGATGGTCGAGTTGACTAATCAGATAAGTCCGGAGACCGGCTTGATTGACAATTAGGTGAACGGTGAAATCTGTACAAACAGGCACCGATCAAAATCATAAAACCGACGCGGCGGGCGTCAAACATTAACCTGGAATGTTCCAGGTTAGAGGTATTAACATGTACAACCGATCGACTCTTAAAACCTTCGCGACTCTCTTCGCGATTACATTTTCTCCTTTTATTATTGCTGAAGACTCAGATAATAACGATAAAACAATTGTTATCACTGCCAACCGGATAGAACAAGATATTAACGACACGTTGGCTGCGGTTGAAGTGATCACTCGTGAAGACATTGAAAGAATTCAACCTACTTCTATAACGGATTTGTTAGAAAATATCGCTGGGCTTGATATCGTTCATAATGGCGGTGCCGGACAATCATCTTCATTATTTACTCGTGGGACTAATTCTGATCATACGTTGTTGCTGATCGATGGAGTGCGGGTAGGTTCTGCCACTTTGGGTAATAAATCTTTCTCCACAATGCCGGTCGCCCAGATTGAGCGAATCGAAATCGTTAAAGGGCCGCGTGCTTCTCTTTGGGGAAGCGATGCAATAGGCGGCGTCATTCAGATTTTTACTCGTCGATTAAGCCAAGGAGAGTATTCTGTTCAAGCAACCTATGGCTCAAATAATTCTGTAGCGACGGATCTTAGTTTTGGTTTTGGAAGCGATAAAACTACCAATACAGTGACTTTAAGTTATGAAGCTTCTGATGGATTTGATGCGTTTGATGATTCATCTGATATTGCTGCTGACAGTCAACCAGACGATGATGGTTTTGATCGAATTTCTGCTGCTATTCGAGGTGATTATGAAATTTCATCAGATACGGATTTGGATTGGGTGTTCCAGCTCGATCAGGGTAATAGTGAATATGACAATAGCTTTGGCGCCGACGAAACTGACTATAAAAACTATTTCTGGAATATTCGTTATTCTTATACAGTTGATCAGTGGTTGACTCAGTTTAGTGTCAAGCAGAGCCGTGATAATTCTGAAAATTTAGGCGAAGGGCCCCAATCAATATTAGACACAAAACGTAATCAGTATAATTTGTTTGCGCAATACCAATTAAATGATGCTATTAGTTTTTCCGGAGGTTTAGAAAGATTTACGGATGATATAAGTGGAACAAAAAATATTCAATTTGATGCAGAGAAACGAACTACGGAATCGGGATTTTTATCGACTCAAATGCAATTTGGCGATTTCTTAGCTGAAGCCGCAGTGCGTCGTGACGAGATTGAACTGGCTGATATAATTGAACGGCCTGAAATAGATACCCATCCTAAAGTGAACACTTTTAATGTGAGTTTAGGCTATCACATACTAGACAATTTGACGGTCGCAGCCAGCCGCGCCAAAGGATTTAAAGCGCCTACCTTTAATGACCTTTATTATCCGGGATTTAGCAATCCGGATCTGATCAGTGAAGAGTCGTTTAATAATGAATTTTTAATACGTTGGAACTGGGAGCAACATCGCCTGTTAGTGGTATTTTTTGAAAATAAGGTTGACCAATTAATTGAATTCCAGTTCGATCCAGAAGTTGGTTTTGCGCCTTTTAATGTTGATCAAGCGGAACTTTCCGGATACGAAGTGGGTTACCAATTTAACATGGGCAAAGTCTCCCATAAGCTTACAGCCAGTTATGTGGATGCAAAAGATTTAAGTATTGACCCTCTGACCGGCGAGCCAAAAGATGTACAATTAATTCGACGAGCCAAAGAACATTATGGCTATGAGCTAATTGCCGATTTAGGTTCGTTCTCTTTCTTCGCACAACTAAATTATATAGGCAACCGGCCGGATACGGACTTTAATACGTTCCAACCAGTTACTTTGAGTAGCTATCTAAATGTAAATTTAGGTGCGACCTATCATTATAGTGACCAATTGAAATTTAAATTCAAAATCAGCGATTACACCGATGCGCAAGCGCCAAGTATTGCAAATTACAATGCAGCCGGTCAGCAAGTGTTTGTTTCGGTCCAATATCTTAATTTTTAACTTTGCCAAATTGTAAACATAGCTCGCCATAGTTTATTGTGAGCTTTTTTGCAAAACCGTCAAATTTGAATAGTGTGCGGTACTGTATAATGTCAATTGCATTGCGCGTTTAGTGCTATGACGGTATCATTGCCGCATCTTATCTAGCCAAATTAAGCTTGAGTCATGCTTAATCTGCATCCCTATTCCTAAGGTGATATTTATGTCTAAATTCTTCTATGACGGTAAAGCAAACAATAACAATGAGCGCGGAACTGGCTCTATTGGCGCAAGTAAAACCCTTCGTCTGGGTAGTAAAAAATCGCCAGCGAAAATAACAGTCAAATCAGAAGCCCGAAAAAAAGAGCTTGCTGCTGTATTTTCTGAAAATAAGTGGGCTGGCGAGATAACCGTGGATGCGGAGCAAGATGAGAATCTTCGGGATCTAGAGTTTCTGCAAAATAAGAACGTCAAAACTCATAGTACCGACAAAGCAGGGCGAAATGATCCTTGCCCCTGTGGAAGCGGGAAAAAGTATAAGAAATGCTGTGGCGCCTAATCTGACAAGATTGGATGGAGAAGAATTATCGCTTGTTGGGCTAAACCTGCAAGCGGTTATTAATCTCAAGCAGTTACCCTCAGAATTAGTTTCTCAGCTCAATGCGACTACGCATAGATTCGAATATTATTCCCAATTAGTTTTGATTGGCCACGGCGGTTCTTTGCTTTGGCAAAAAGTTAAAACCTGCCAAGAATCTACAATACTGCGAAAATCAGGGCCTTCAGCCTTTAAATCGCCACATCCAATTGATGACTTTTCCAGACTCCATGTTGAAAACTTTTTCGCTAGTAGATTCTCTTCGACGGATTTTGAGATTATTTTTCCAACTTCGAGTCAAACACTGGTCAATTTACAAGCATTGGGAAAATTCGTGGGTTGGCATAATACATCACCTTTTGCTGTGGGAATTAATCAACAATGGGGGAGTTGGTTTGCTTATCGGGCGGTAGTATTAGTTAAAAGTCATTATTTGAGCACAGAAATAGATGATTCTGAGTCGCCTTGCTTAAGCTGCCAAAGCCGTGATTGCGTTCAAACTTGTCCTGCCAACGCGTTATCGGGCGATAAGCTGGACTTGAATCGATGTATCACTTATCGCAAACAACTGGATTCGAAATGCAAAGATCGTTGTATTGCACGTATGGCCTGTCCTGTCGCGGAGCAACATCAATATAGTCTTGAGCAAATTCAATATCATTATGGTCGTTCAATGGAAACGATTAATCTCTATCAAGACAAAGAAGATGAAAAAAACAGCAAAAAACCTGGCAAAGTAACACAGGGTAAAAGCCGCTAGCACCCAATAAGCCTTGGTATAATGATGTATTTCTGGTATTTTCTTTGCTGCTATTTTGAATATTGAGTTACTGGCTGACCAATTCAGCAAAAAGAGGACAGAATGCCAAAAGCAAGTGAGCTAAAACGCGGTATCGCGGTCGAATACAATGGCAAATTGCTATTAGTGAAACATGTCGATGTACACAGCCCGAGCGCCAGAGGAGCGGCAACCTTATATAAAACTCGATTCGCCGAAATCGGTAGCGGCAGCAAGGTTGAACACACTTTCAAAGGCGACGATATGTTGACTCAGGTTGATTTGAATCGTCGTGATGTCGGCTTTTCCTATATTGACGGAGACGATTACATATTCATGGATAACGAAGATTATAGTCAACATCCGTTTAAGTTAGCTGACATTGAAGATGAATTACTTTTCATCAATGAAGATACCAAAGGTCTGGTCGTTTTAGAAGTCGATGACCGTGCCATAGGGATCGAATTACCACAATCGGTTGAAATGATTATTGTCGAAACCGATCCTTCAATTAAAGGCGCGTCCGCCGCGTCCCGTACAAAACCCGCTCGGTTTGAAACTGGCTTGACTATTCAAGTACCGGAATATATTTCCAGCGGCGAAAAGGTAAAAATAAATACTAGCGACAAAAAGTTTATGGGGCGTGCAGATTGAACATGCTGCTTAGGTCAAAAAGAAAATCATTCCTTGATTCTTTAGAAACGATTGATATTTCGCAAGATGATTTAACCATTATCGAAAACACTAAAGGTTATCGAGAAAAGATCTTTGAACTCATTAACTCCGCGAAAAAAAGAATTTATATTACTGCACTTTATTTGCAAGATGATGAAGCGGGTCAGCAAGTACTCACCGCTATCTACGAGGCAAAACAAAAGAATCCCAAATTGGACGTCAAAATATTTGTCGATTTCTTAAGAGCGCAGCGAGGTCTTATGGGACATGCAAAAAGTGTCGGTAATGTTCGCTTGTACCGAGAATGGAATGAAAAATATGAACATAAAGTTGATATCCTGGGTGTTCCGGTAAAAAGTAAAGAATTTCTTGGAGTGTTGCATCTAAAAGGATTCGTATTTGATAATACCTTATTCTACAGTGGAGCTAGTATTAACAATATTTATCTGCAACAACAAAATCGATATCGCTATGACCGTTACCACTTGATCAATAGTGTCAGTCTGGCAAATTCTTTTGTTAAATTTTTGAATAATAACTTTGTCAACAACGATGCGGTTCGAGATTTGACGGCAGAAAATATCGCCACTGCAAAAACGCTCAAAAATGCTATTAGACGCTTAAAGATTGGTCTTCGAAAAACGGACTATTTCTTTAAAGCTAACCATTCGACTGATAGTAATGATGGGATTCGAGTTACACCACTATTAGGTTTCGGTGGACGAAAAAACAAACTAAACAATACAATCTATGAGTTAGTCCGTTTAACAGAAAAAGAAATCGTGATATTTACACCCTATTTTAATTTCCCTGCAAAAATACATAAAGCAGTGAGAAAACGATTAAAGCAAAACATTAGAGTGACGATTATTGTTGGCGATAAAACAGCGAATGATTTCTATATTCCTGAAGACCAACCGTTTAATAAAATAGGTATTTTGCCGTATATCTACGAAACAAGTTTACGGCGATTTGTCAAATCCAATCAAAAATTTATCGATGCGAATTTACTTAGTGTCTGTTTGTGGTTAGACGAAGGAAATAGTTTTCATTTAAAAGGGATTAATTCAGATCAATCCAATTATTTAATCACCGGACACAATATTAACCCAAGGGCTTGGCGATTAGATATTGAAAATGGCGTATTGATTCGGGATCCGAACAAACAATTAAAAGACAAATTCGACAGTGAGCTAAAACAAATAATGAAATGCTGTACTCGTATTAATCACTTTGACGAAATTGAAAAGCCAGAAAATTATCGAATTGAAGCCCAAAAATTACTCAAACTGACTAAAAGAGCCAAGCTGGATAGTATTCTTAATCGTTTGTTATAGTTATCCCGAGTTCAGGTTAATTAGCGTGTTATGGCAACTTGAAAAATAAATATTGAACAAAGGAAATGAATAAAAAAGATGAATAATAATTCACAAAATGATTCAGTCACCTCGCAATCAATTATGCTAACAGCGGCTGCTTTTGTCATTGTGGTAGCCGGGCTAAAAGTCGCCGCGCCGATATTGGCTGAATTTTTACTCGCCTTGTTTATTTCGGTAGTTTGTATTCCACCAATAAAATGGTTAGTCGATAAAAAAATCCCTCAAGGTTTTTCAATTCTTATTGTATTGATAATCATGCTTTCTTTTCTAGGGTTTGTCGGATATTTGGTCGGCGACTCAATTCAGTCATTCAGTGCCAACAAAGACCTGTATTCAGACAAACTAGAACAAAGTTTTGGAGGACTATTTTCCTGGCTGGAAACTAAAGGATTGTCAATCGAAGGGCTTCAAGTGGCGAGCCTGGTGGATGAATATGGACTCTCATTGGTTAGCCGAGTGGTTGGAGGATTGAATTATATATTTCAGGAATTTTTTATTATTTTTCTGAGCGTTATTTTTATCCTGGCTGAAATGTCGAGTTTTCCCGTTAAATTTGCCAGGGCATTTTCGGACAGCCACGATAAAATGGTTTATATCAACAAAATATTAGGAAAAATCAGACACTATTTGGCCATTAAGACCGCTGCGAGTTTGCTAACAGGCTTTATCGTTTCAGTTTCGCTGTATTTTGTTGGTATCGATTATCCTTTTTTATGGGGAATGTTAGCTTTTTTACTTAACTACATCCCGAATATTGGTTCGATTATTGCCGCAATTCCACCGTTAATTTTGGCATTTATACAAATTGGTCCGGCAGCCGTTTTGTGGACTGGACTGACCTTTTTATTCGCCAATATGTTCGTCGGGAACTTTCTCGAACCAAAATTTATGGGAAAAATGCTGGGCCTGTCGACCTTTATTGTTTTTCTTTCATTGATCTTTTGGGGGTGGATATTCGGTTCCGTTGGGATGTTTTTGTCAGTTCCTTTGACTATGACCATCAAAATAGCGCTGGAAACCAACCCAAAGACACTTTGGCTAGCGATAATGTTGGGGCCAGAGGAGGAGTAGACTGCTCCTCCTTTAGAAAAAACCGTCAGGTTGTTAATTCTTGTTACATTTGGAAAAACCTCTTAATCTTGCCGCGATATATACTGCTATATCGACACTGGGAGGATAAACAATGAAAAGTAAGCGGCCAAAGGTTGAAGCCTTTAAGCAAAGAGTTATAAAAGCTTTTTCGGATGTATTTGATAATCCAATTGGTAGACCGGCAAAAAAAGCGATTATTACTGTTGTCGGTGTTTGTATTACCTGCCTTGGTTTGGTGTTGATCATCTTACCGGGACCTGCATCCTTATTAATCCCCGTAGGCCTGGCAATACTGGCCTTAGAATATCCCATCGCGCGAAAATGGTTGCGAAAATTTCAACTGATCTTATCCAGGTCAGCAAAAAAGGCTGATGAATTTTTTGCAAAGCGCAAGGCTGGTAAGAGCTCAACCTAGAATAATCAGTTGAAGTCGTTGAAAGAGAGCAGGACAATGGCTGATTAACTTTCTGTATCATTCATTGTCATCCTAAAAAGATTAAATTATGATGTAAAAATACCCACCTCATTTCTTAGAATCAAGGGATCGTCATGTCGATATTTAACGCGGATTCAAAGCAACATCTTGTTATCAAACAAGAGCAACAGTGTTTGCTGATGATTTTTAACCGGGCAGAAAAATACAATGCTTTTAGCCCAGAAATGTACCATCAGTTAGCTAGCGCTTATTATCGTATTCAGAATGATGAAAATATCCGTTGTGGTCTGCTCATCGCGAAAGGAGATAACTTTACTGCAGGTTTAGAATTAGATAAATGGGCGCCGATTTTTGCAACAGGTAAGGCATTAGAGGTTGGAAAAAATGAAATAGATCCCTTTGGTGTAAATGGGGAAAGATTAAGCAAGCCGATTGTCATGGCTGTTCAGGGAATTTGTTTTACAGTCGGTCTGGAGCTTATGTTAAATACCGACATTCGGCTAGCAACCAGCGATACCAGATTTGCCCAGTTAGAAGTTAAGCGCGGTATCTTCCCATGTGGCGGTGCAACGGTCAGATTGCAACAACAAATTGGATGGGGCAACGCGCAAAGGTATTTGATGACCGGGGATGAATTTTCTGGCGATGAGGCTTATCGAATGGGGTTGGTTCAGCATATTGAGACTCTAGACGATATTCATACGGCAGCATGGGAAATAGTAGAAAAGATCTGTAGGGCGGCACCTCTAGGTGTTCAGGCTAGTCTTAAATCGTCTCGGTTGGCACAATTGCAGGGAGAGCAACAGGCGCTTTCTAAGTTATTTGAATCATTGGGTCCTGTTGCTCAAAGCGAGGACGCCAAAGAGGGCGTGCAATCATTTTTGGAGCGGCGGGAAGCAGTATTTAAAGGAAAGTAGTCGAATAGATGAGGGATCGTCGATCGCAAAGGTGATGTCCGCAAAAACTTGACCAATATTTCTGTATCTAGATTTGATGTGATAAAATAAAAAACAGATTTCAACATAATTTATCAGTGATACTCTCTAGTTGACTGCGGATTCAACCGGTGAACGCAACACTTTTATCCTATAATGACGAAAGAGATGGAGTGTTGATGATGAAACAAAGACCTCGGATTTACTACTCAGATTCCCAAAAGGCTATGATGTGGGACCGTTGGCAGAAAGGGGAATCCCTCCACGCGATAGCGCGTCTTTTTGACAGGGGACGTTCTTCCATTGCCGGAATATTATCTATAACGGGCGGAAGTTCAAGACTGGCGCTGACACTTGCAGAGCGAGAAGAAATTTCTAGAGGAACTGTGACTCAATCCTCAATTCGAGCGATTGCAGAACAGTTGGGTCGTTCGCCTTCGACGGTGAGTCGTGAAATTAATCGTAATGGCGGCTATGATAACTATCGAGCTGCAAACGCTGAGCAGACAGCCTGGGAAAGAGCGCTACGTCCTAAACGGTGTAAACTGGTTTGCAATAAAAGATTAAGTCGAATGGTCGCTAAACAGCTCAAGTTATCTTGGTCACCTCAGCAAATAGCGGGTTGGCTGAAGAGAGAGTATCCTGGAAATGAGGACTATCACTTGTCACATGAGACAATCTATAGAAGTTTGTTCATTCAGGCTCGCGGGGCGCTGAAAAAGGAACTACTTCAGTGCCTTCGTACAAATCGTACGATGCGCCGCGCCAAAAATTTCAGTTTAAAGGAGGGGCGAAGCAACATTGCGAATGCAGTATCTATTAGTGAGCGACCAGCGTCAGCAGACGATCGAGCTATACCAGGTCATTGGGAAGTCGATTTATTGCCGGAACCAATAATAGTTTTATTGCAACGCTGGTAGAGCGACATTCTCGCTATGTGATGCTCGTTAAAGTCAAAAGTAGAGATACAGAAACGGTTGTTTCCGCACTGATAAAACAATCAAAGAAGTTACCT
>CAZOBX010000011.1:0-22184 GCA_964578045.1 uncultured Kangiella sp.
GGATTTTGGCGTCAATGCCAGACTCATCAGTCATCATGAGTACCCCGATTGGGCGGCAAGTGATGACCGAACCTGCTAACAATGGAAAGGGGGTCGGTACCAAGACATCCACAGGGTCGCCATCATCCGATAGTGTGTGCGGCACATAACCATAATTGGTCGGGTAGTGCATGCAGGTCGACATAAAGCGGTCGACGAAAATAGCGCCGGAGTCCTTATCGACTTCATACTTTACCGGATCGGCGTGGGCAGGGATTTCAATAATGACATTGATTTCTTCTGGTAAGTCGATTCCAGCAGGGACTTTGTTTAGGCTCATAATTTCACATTCATCTAATTGTTAATAACGAAAGAGGGAGGACAAATTTTGGCGCGTATTATAGCGATAGTGCAGTGCAAAATAAACCATCCGTCGAAAATAAATAAATAGGTTATAAATCAACAAGTTAAAATAACATTTTCTGGTTGATTGTCCTGCTTGGAGTTTATTGTTATACAAGGTGATGGTTTTTGATCAAGTTTTAGCTTTGTGGTTATTATTTGAACAACCTGGGAGACTGTTAGTTTTCTCTAAAACAGACTTCTTAAACCTATGGCATTGGGGTGATCGATAATAATCATAGACGATCCTTGCCATGTAGTTGGTTTACCCAAATAGAGATCATTGAAAAAATGGTCGTAATAATAATTTCAATTTTGTGAGGGAAGTATGATCGAACTTGTTCAAATACCGCCAATTCTCGGCGTTGTAGGGCTGGTAGTAGCCTTTGTCATTTATCTTTTAATAATCAAATATCCTGGCGGAGATGGAAAAGCTGCAAAAATAGCGAAAGATATTCACGATGGTGCGATGGTTTTTATGCGCAAAGAATATACTATCTTAGGTGCTTTTCTGGTGTTTATTACCATATTACTATTCATTGCTTTTGATACCTGGCATACCTCGCTCGCTTTTGTTGTTGGCGCCTTTAGTTCTGCGATAGCGGGATATATTGGTATGTTAACGGCGACCAAGGCGAACGTGAGAACAACCATTGCAGCGAGAGATAAAGGTGCATCAGAAGCGTTAACCGTTGCATTTTACGGTGGCTCAGTAATGGGGCTTGCGGTTGCATCAATGGGATTGTTAGGTCTGGGAGGTCTTTATTATTTCTTTGGTGCAGAGCATGCTGAAGCAATTCATGGCTTTGGTATGGGCGGTTCAACGGTTGCGCTCTTCTCCCGAGTGGGTGGCGGCATTTTTACTAAAAGCGCCGATGTGGGGGCTGATTTAGTAGGTAAAATTGAAGCGGGAATTCCGGAAGATGATCCACGAAATCCAGGTGTTATCGCTGACAATGTCGGTGATAACGTAGGTGATGTGGCTGGAATGGGGTCAGATATTTTTGAATCATATTGTGGCGCGATGATTGCGACGATTGCTATTGCATCTACCATGAGCCTCGCATCATTAGAGTTTTTATCAAACAGTGGTAAAGAGTTCTTAATGATGTTGCCGTTGCTACTTGCTTCAGTAGGTTTGATTTGTTCAATTATTGGTATTGTGATTGTAAAAGTCTTTGCCAGCATGGAGCCTGCCAAAGCGCTGCGCTCTGGCACCTTAGGCGCAACTATTTTATTGATAGTGGCTGCTTACTTTATTATTGCGCAATTAGGGCTGCATATTAATATCTGGTATTGCGTAATCGTTGGCGCTGCTGGTGGTAGTATTATTGGACTTGTCACCGAATATTATACCGGCGGTAAACCAGTAAGAGATCTTGCTAAAGAGGGCGAAACGGGACCTGCAACCGTGTTGATCAATGGTTTGGCGTTAGGTATGGAGTCTGTGGTTGTTCCAGTTTTGACCATTGCTGCCATTATTTTCGCCAGCGCTCAGTTATTAGGTGAGGCCGGCGTATATGGTGTGGGTATCGCTGCGGTAGGAATGCTTGCAACGGTGGGTATCACCATGGCGATTGATGCATATGGCCCAGTGGCTGATAATGCTGGCGGCATTGCTGAAATGGCTGGTCTTGGTGAGGACGTACGAAAAATTACCGATGAATTAGATGAAGTGGGTAATACCACTGCAGCGATTGGTAAAGGATTTGCGATTGGTGCAGCTGGATTAGCGGCATTGGCAATTATTGCGGCATTTATTGAAATTGTTTCCTCAAGAATAGATGGGTTTTCGTTAGATATCAGTAATCCTTTAGTGCTAATGGGCATGTTCATTGGAGGCATTTTCCCTTTCTTAGTTTCTGCGATCACGATGCGGGCAGTTGGTACTGCCGCTTTTGATATGATCAAAGAGATCCGTCGCCAATTTAAAGAGATCCCTGGATTAATGGAAGGAACGGCCGATCCCGACAGCGCTAAATGTATCGAAATTGCCACTGAAGCCGCGCTAAAGAAGATGATTTTACCTGGTGCTTTAGCAATTTTTTCTCCTGCTATTATCGGTTTTACTTTAGGTGCCGCGGCATTAGGCGGAATGTTATCGGGCGCTTTGATTACTTGTGTATTGATGGCATTAATGATGGCAAACGCTGGTGGTGCGTGGGATAACGCTAAAAAATATGTCGAAAAAGGGAATTTAGGGGGTAAAGGTTCAGACACCCATACCGCCGTAGTTGTCGGCGATACAGTAGGAGACCCCTTCAAGGATACCTCGGGTCCGGCAATGAATATCTTGATTAATGTGATGGCAATTGTCAGTTTGGTGATTGCGCCGTTACTGACTTTCTAATCTCTAATTCCACTATTAGGCATTATTAAGCTAAACAAAAAGAGCCTTTCGAGGCTCTTTTTTTACTTTTATTCTCAATTTGAGATATTATTACGTAACTGCTTTCGCATGTTGCTTGATTCCATTCATTTCTATCTTAACTCTGTGTTTTTATTAATTATTTCGGCAAAGTCTGCAAATACTTGCCATACTTACCTGTGTCAATTGTCTGAAGAGTAGTGTTAAAAGAGTATGTTGAAGAGGATTATTAGTGGCTGATATAACTTGTGAAGAATTTTCTGAACTGGAAGATGAAATTAAACAAGAATTTTACGAAGATGTTGTGGCTGCAATTACCGATATAAATGCGTGCGTGTCAGAACTTGAAGAATCAGTCGATGAATCAGTAATTGATAGAATGTTTCGCGCCATTCATACAGTAAAAGGCAACTGCAATATGGTCTTTTTGACCGAATTTGTTAATTCAGCTCATCAGCTGGAAGACCTTTTTTCCTCAGTTCGATCAAAAGAGATCACTTACCATCCCGTATACGGGCGATTTGCGGTTCAAGTGGTCAATTGTATTCAAAAACAATTAGAATGTCTGATTGAATCTGGTAAAGCAGACGGCGATATTCTATTAAAAGTTAAGTCGTTAATTGATCAGGTTCAGGCGGCCAACGATACAGAGCGCGTTGATATTACAGAAAAAGCGATCACCGCGATAATGGACGGCCATTTTTCAATAGGTATGATTGTCCAGGATTCGGAAGATGGTCACGCCTTTAGTTTTATGGATGCCAGTGATATCGAATTTTTCGAATATATTTCACACCGACATCAACAAAATCACAACCATCATCAGTTTTATGAAATCTGTTCAGTTCTGGCCAATAAGCTCAATCCGATGCTTGCCCAGGCAGCTGATGAGCAGCAGCTACATGCCGCCATCATATTTTTGCATTTGACCCAAAAAGTTGAACCCAGTGGCGCGGCGACAGAACTGAATATTCAACAAAGTATTATTGCTTCTGGATTACTTTCTAGAATGCCCGGCTGGTCGCCGGCGGCTGAGCTATGCATCCAAGCAATGGAATTTCATGATGGTAGCGGAGCGCCCAAAGGATTAAAAGGAAGTGAGATACTTCCGTCAGCGCAGGCGCTTTCGTTGTCATTCGATTTTGCTTTTCAAATATTAGCTGTTCCAGGACAAAGCTATAAACAGGCTCTATTTACTGCGGTAAAAGGTATCAATAGTAAAAAAGACACTCGATACAAAGAAAAACTCATTCAAAGGTTTAACCAATTGATTAAAAGTGAGTATCTCACCCAAAAAATGTTTTAAGCTTATTTAGAAGTTAAATAATTTATTGAACACCGTCCTACTGATTTTTGCTAGACTTGTCTGCTAAATCTAGCTTAGATTTTAATCAATCGTTCTTTAATCCACTTAAGATTCAAAAAAAATTAATTCTTTATTATGATTTAAGACGAACATTCCTAGCGATTTATTTTAACAGACGGGGTGAAGACGCATATCAAGAAATTGGAAAATAAGCATCTTGAACCAGCTTGGCCTGACCAATCATTGTTGCAGATAAACTGTAAGGCTTGGGATTCGAGTTACCGAAATAAGCATTTATTGTATCCGACAAAATTCGAAAATGTCAGGTATTTGAAACGGATTTTGTAGCAATATTGAAAGTAAAATTTCCCAGTGTGATGAAGAAAAAATTATTGATATCGGCTTAAGAATGCTTCCAGTCGTGATGCGACAACCGGGTTTAATTTCAATGAAGTTTCATACCTCCAAAGAATCGAATGAAACCATGATGTTTTGGGAATGGGACTCGAAAGTTGATCATGGAAGCTGCATAAAAAGGATGCTTGGTTAGATAGAATGAATCAATGGAAACCGATATTTTAAGCGGAAGGCATTGAGTTTTTGATTGAAACCTATACGCGGTTGGCATAAAATCGAATAATCGAATAATCGAATAAAAAACGGTTATCAGAAAAATTGGAGATAGTTGGGTGGTTATCGCATTTCGCTCGTTTTTACCGCCACTGTTTTCCTGCTAGCTATTGATATTCTAGAACCGTACAATTGCGGCGGAGTAGTTGCATGGTTTTACATGAATATTAAGAATCATAAGCCAAATTTGGTAAACATACTTCTTTCGAATATAAACATTAACAACATGTAAAGGTAATTATGTTGCGCTATTCATTTATCATAGTTTTATTGTTTTTGTTGGTGTCGTGTAATCAAAAAACACCCCCGATAACCGACAAAAACGTGGCTACAAATCCACAAGCAGAAGCGAACATTGTCATTAGTGGCAGCTTAGGAAAGCAAATTGATTCTCTGTTACAGAAGGAACTTGATTTAGGATTTTCTGGAGCTGTAGCTGTCGTCGTTAAAGACGAGCTTGTGCTTCAAAATGGATATGGATGGACGGATTCAACTAAAACAATTCCAATTATTCCAACTACTAAATTTTATTTAGCATCTACAACAAAAGGTGTCACTGGTGTAATCACATTGCTTTCACAGCAGCAAGGACTATTGTCTACTTCTGATTCACTATCAAAATTCTATCCAAACTTACCAACAGAATATTTAGATATTACTCTGCACAATATGCTTATTCACATGTCTGGTTTGAGCAACGAATATGATACCTTTGGGTTCGTGAAACGAGATGAAAATATTTCTTTAATTTTTAATAAATTGCCCGCGAAAGTTTCTGAATTTATATATACAAGTGCTGGTTATTGGTTAACTGCGGCAACTATTGAAAAACTAGCAAATATGCCCTATGAAGATTATGTTCGAAATAAACTCTTTGAAGCAGCGAATATGAATAGTACTGGCTTTTGGTTTGAAGTTGATGACACGGATAAAAATGTATTCGCACAAAAACTGGAAAAATTTCCACCTAATGGTATTGAGCCAAATTGGGGATTCAGGGCGTCAAGCGGTATTATCACCAATATTATTGACTTGCATAATTATTTTCATGCGCTATCAACAGGTAAATTACTTGATGAAAAACACCTCCGACAATTATTTGGACCACATAAAACTCTTGGTAACGGCATTGGCGTCGGGTATGGTTGGTTTACCACCACGACATCAAGAGGAACTACAGAAATTTGGTCGAGAGGCGGAGAAGCTTTTGGTCACAATAGCGCTGTGCGTTGGTTTAAAGATGAAAACGTTGTAATACTTATATTGGCAAATTGTGGCCAAATTGAAGGAGAAGATTACGAAGCGAATAAAACAGTCACGGATAAAATTGAAAAATTAATATTTAATAAAATACTTTAGAAAATTATAGCGCTGAATAGTGCCGACGCTCATTTTAAGAACTGTACAATTAAAGGATTCTTAAAATGGATTTTCTCGATAAATGGTCCAGAGAACAGACTATTTCGGACCAATAGTTGAGAGTATTGATGGGCTTTCAGTTAGCCCGCAGAAGTTAAAATTGTAGTTTTAAATAGATTTCTCAATATAAATTAACCCTCTATTTATGCCTCTTACGTTTGTAACGTTTAAAAGACAAGTGTTTTATAGTCAATACACGAGTATACAAATAAACAAACCAGGAGAAAGCCATGTCAAAATTTGCATCATTAATATTAGCAGTATCTTTTTCATTCTTTTTATTCGTCGGTATGACCTATCTGATAAAACCAAAGGCGCTTGATATATCTGATACAGAACCCCGACCACCAATAACCATTACCATTGACGTGGATGACGAGGAGCCTCCGGTTAGAACAAGAATTCCGCCAAAACCGGTAATTGAAGCCAAACCTCAACAGGTTGCTACTCCAACTGATAGAGCAGAACCTACAATAAATTCCCTTCATATTGATCGGGTTGCTTTGGTTCCAAATAAAGGGATAAAAGGTATAGCCGCTATTTCTTTTGGTGACCAAAGTCGTGATGGTGATGCTCAACCCACTGTTCGAATTAACCCGGTCTATCCTAGCGAAGCTAGAACAAAAGGGATCGAAGGCTTTGTTACGCTACGTTTTGATATCTCTGAGCTAGGCCGCCCGATTAACGTTTCTGTGGTTAATTCTAAACCACGAGGAATATTTGAAAAACAAGCTCGCAGAGCACTTAGAAAATGGAAATATAACCCAAAAGTGGTTGATGAAAAAGCAGTAATTCAAACTAATCAATCGGTGACTTTGGCTTTTGAATTTGAAAAAGAATCGGGCTTGCTATAGTTAGAATAGATTTAAAACAAAACCTTTACAGGACAGCCTCATTTCATTTGAACTTAGCTCATCAATCAAGCGGAATGGGGCAATCCAAATATTCACATAACAATCTTAGGAAATCTAATTCATTTTCTTCGATTTTATTATCGACCTGGATCGCATCGGTAACACTTAGTATCAATTCTTGCTTTAATAACGGGTTAAGCCGTGCCAATCGATTAAGTGATCGATGAAAACTCTTAGCGTCAAAAACCAAGCTAGTACCGGTCTTCTTTATACCAAAACTCCGCATTATATGTTGTTGGTATTGCTTGGCGTCGTCCCTTTTAGTTTTATCGTAATCATTGTCTTCAAGTAAAAGATGAAATAGAATATTAAGTGCGTCAGCGACCTTTTTATAACCATTGATTTGAGTTTGGTAGGGCTTTACAGGTGCACCTTATTGGCGATCGACGCGTAAATCGCCAATCAGCTTGGGAATCAGGTCATAGCGGCGGGTTAGCTGGACATCGATTTGTGAAAAAGCATTTTTGAATCTGTTTTTTAGAATGACCAGTTGGTTTTAAATACTGATCAGGTAAAAAATGACACCTATGATAACGGCCAAAAATATCCAAAATTCCATAATGTTTCCCCATAGTTTTTTACGGCTGTGTTGTAAAACCTGTTATTTTGACTAACGATTGATTGGTTGATTTATGCCAATGGTTGCATACACTTTGCCGCTAACCATCCCCTCTCCATTGAGGGAGAGGACTAAGACGAAGGTCAATTCATTAGTTAAAACCATTAAACTTTAAACTTCTTCTTTAATATTTTCTTTACCGGCTCATTCTTTAACACCACATATTGCGGCAAACCATTTTTAAAGGGGGGGTAAGATTCGCCTTTAATGAGTGGTAAAAGATAATCTCGACATGCCTGGGTAATATGCATGCCATTGGATGAAATATATTTCTTAGGCATCATTTTTTCGACATTAGCCACATCAGATAATTTGGCCTCGCCAATTGACCATTTGTAAGTTTTGGTATTTTTTCTAACAATGGTTGGCATTACTGCATTCTTACCAGCAACCGCATATTCTACTGCGGCTTTACCCATAGCGTAAGCTTGTTCTACGTCTGTTTCAGACGCGATATGCCTGGCAGCTCTCTGTAGGTAATCAGCTACTGCCCAATGGTATTTGTAACCCAGTTCATCTTTGACCATTTGAGCAACAACCGGTGCCACTCCGCCCAGTTGTTTGTGACCGAATGCATCCACCGATCCAGCGTCAGCTAAAAATGTGCCATCTTTATAAGCAGCACCTTCCGAAACAACAATCGCACAGTAACCAAATTTCTTGACGCATTGATTCACTTTTTTCAGGAATTTTTGCTTATTAAAAGCGATTTCTGGGAACAGAATAATATGCGGAGCATCTCCGTCTTTTTCTGCCGCAAGGCCGCCTGCGGCAGCAATCCAGCCTGCGTGGCGTCCCATCACTTCCATCACAAATACTTTAGTGGAAGACTCGCACATGGAAGCCACATCAAAACCCGCTTCTCTAATTGATACCGCAACGTATTTAGCCACACTACCAAATCCCGGACAGTTATCGGTAATGGGTAAATCGTTATCAACCGTTTTCGGAATACCAATACAAGTGATCGGAAAGCCCATCTTTTGGCTAACCTCGGAAACTTTATTAGCAGTATCCATTGAATCGCCACCACCGTTATAAAAAAAGTAACCGATATTGTGTGCTTTGAATACTTCGATCAACCGTTCGTATTCGGCTCGGTTATCAGCAAAACTTTTTAATTTATGACGGCAGGAGCCAAAGGCGCCTGAAGGGGTATATTTTAACGCGGCGATATCCTTTTTTGATTCTTTACTGGTATCAATCAAATCTTCTGTGAGTGCGCCAATAATGCCATTTCTTCCCGCATAGACTTTGCCAATTTTATTTTTATGCTGGCGAGCGGTTTCGATTAAGCCACAAGCTGAAGCGTTAATAACTGCGGTGACGCCTCCTGATTGCGCGTAAAAGGCATTTTGTATTTTTGTTGCCATAAATCTTATTTCTCCATGGTCAAAGCAATGGTTTAGAGGTTTTATTCCGGCCATTATAAATGAAACTACTTTACCATTCCGTTATTTTTATAGGTTCATCAGATATGGAGAATAGTGCGAGTTAATAAAAATGTTTAAAATAACGCTATCTTCTAATTATGTGTCGCTAAATTCGGCGAAAGTGTGAATTTTTGGCATGTTTTTATTACTTTAATATCGCGATAGTCGGTCCGCGTTTTGCCAGGGGGTCGTCTCAAACTACCGGAGTTTCATTAACCGGTTCTTATACAGAAGCGGTGCGTCTAATAGCGTTGCTGTTGATGTGGCGATTGTGCATACTTATATTGGTGACTTAACCATTGATCTAATCCATCCAGACGAAACGGTTTATAACCTGCATAATAAAACGGGCGGCTCGGCTAATGACATCAACCAAAGTTATAGGGTTGAAGTAGGTAGCAAAGATTCGGCAGGTACCTGGAACTTACGTGTAAGAGACACTGCCGGTCAGGATACCGACTATATTGATAGTTGGACAAATTCTTTTCAATAAGTTAATCAACAGTTAGAAAAGAAGATTTAAACGGCTCTTATCAAGAGCCGTTTTTTTGCAAACTGTGATGAAGGTCTACTTGTCGTTAATAATCCTGGGGATTGTTACTGAGTTTGTAATGTTTTAAGCAGTAGTCTGTCTAAAAATATTAGCATGTGTTTAACTAGTTAAAATCCCTGTTCCTAATTAGTGTGCATTTACAAAGAGCCCTCTCCCCAATCCTCGGCAATTGCTCCTGCATTGCTCTAGTGGCCTACATCCATGTAGGAATCTCCGGAAGGGAGAGGGGGCTAAGTCTCCTCCCCTTGGAAGGGGAGGGCTAGGGAGAGGTCGAATGCTTAAAGGCTTTACATTCTTGCAAAGTTGACAGCGGTTCAAAGTTTGGAACGCTTATTTAGATTTAGTCGGTTGAAACAATCAACTTTGCTATTAATTTTTCGAATTGTTTATTCAGGAAACAGATCATGAATTTTAATAAATCTGCCATTGCACTAGTTGTATCGACACTTCTGACTATTAACCTTCAAAGTGCTTTGGTAAATGCTAAATCGCGAAATTCGCTGAACCCCATCAAACAACAAATCCCAAGCGCTACTGAAAGCAAAATGCTTTTGACTCGCGGCCACTACGATGCACAACTCAATTCAATGAGTTTTAACTGGAATCATGGACAAATAAAAAATCTTCTGCTAAATAAAAATTTCGCCATGAAATCTCAACACATTACAGCACTCAATCATTATTTTAGTCAGATAGCAGGTGTGCATGGTGCAAACAAATTGAGTCTGGACGACAGTGTACTGGATAAACTACACGATACCGGTCGTGGCGGAATGATCGCGCATTATCAACAAAAACTGCTAGGTGTTGAGGTGTTTGGTCGTTTTATCAATGTTTTGATCAATCGCGAAAACAAATTTATTGCATCATCCGGCTATTTTTCTGCCACCAAAAAAATGCCTTCCCGCACTTATTCTGTTACCCCCGCCCAAGCTTTGATGCATGCCTTTTATCAAAATACTGGTGTTCAAATGACGATCGCAGATTGGCAATTAAATAAAGAAAATTCGTCCTTCAGTCGACTGGCTTCTGAATTGGTTAATGAACAGATAAAAATGACCCCCAATAGCCGAGTTAAAAAAGTTTTTTTTCCGTTAGCTAGTGATCAATTGATTGCCGCTTATTATGTAGAAGCAGAAACAACTGAACAGGGCAGTCGAACTTCAAAATGGTTTAGCTATGTGATTGACGGACAGAGCGGAAAAATATTATTCAAAAATAATTTAACCGTCGATGTGGCAACAACCTATCAAGTTTTTGCCGATACCAATTCAGGCAATATTCCTTTTGATGGGCCGCAAGGTAATTCTCTCACCCCTCATCCAACTGGCAATTTGGATGATACCCCGGCAGTGGGTGATACCTTTGTGAATGAAAATACCGTGACCCTCGATCATGCTGGATTGTCGACTCAAGATCCATGGCTCACCAATTCGCAAACCACGACGAGTGGCAACAACGTGGATGCTTATGCCGATATTTCTGGCGCTGATGGATTTGATGCATCCGATGTAAGACCAACCACCACCGGTCCCAATGCGTTTGAATATGATTTTGGCGCTTTTGCAGATGGACTCTCTGGCGATGCCCAAAAGCACTCAGTCGTCAGTTTGTTCTACGTGAATAATTTCTTACATGACTGGTTTTATGACAGTGGTTTTGATGAAGCGGCGGGTAATGCTCAAGTTTCCAATTTTAATCGGGGCGGGTTTGGTGGCGATCCTATTCTGGCGGAAGCGCAAGATTCGAGCGGCACCGATAATGCCAATATGACGACCCCACAAGACGGTGGTTCTCCCAGAATGCAAATGTTTCTGTGGACGTTTTTAAGTGATGCCAGCATCCAGATCAATGGTGTGACCAACATCTCCACACTAGCAGCGGGATTTGGGCCAACGGATTTTGATGTGACTGGCACTTTGTCTTTGGTAAACGATGGCACTCAGCCAACCGGTGATGGCTGTGAAACCATTGCTACCGACCTGACTGGATTAATCGCCATCATCGATCGCGGCGACTGTAACTTTACAGTGAAGGTTAAGAACGCTCAAGACGTGGGCGCGGTCGGAGTCATGATGGTTAACAATGTCGCCGGCTCGGTCATTACCCAAGGCGGAGAAGATGCTAGCGTTATTATACCCAGCATGATGGTTACTTTAGACAAAGGTGATGAAATAAAAGCGGCTTTGGTCGCCGATGCCAGCTTGCAAGCACGCTTGCGGAATCAGTCGCAGCCTCTGGATGGCACCCTGGATAATAGTATTGTGGCTCACGAGTGGGCACATTATTTATCTAATCGACTAGTAGGTAATGCCAATGGACTGACTAATAATCAAGGGCAGAGCATGGGAGAAGGCTGGAGTGATTTTGTTGCTTTGCTGATGAGCGTGAAAGAAAGTGATAACTTGATTGCCGGCAACGAGAATTTTCAAGGCGTTTATTCTGCCAGCACATTTGTTGGTGATGCCTATGATGGTATTCGTAGGACGCCTTACAGCACCGATATGAGCAAAAACGCACTAACGTTTAAACATATTGAAGATGGCGTCAGTTTACCGCTGACTCATCCGGTATCTTTTGGCGTCAGCGGTGCTAATAATTCAGAAGTACATGCAACCGGTGAGATTTGGGCCAATGTGTTATGGGAAAGTTATGTTGGTTTGATTAATAAACCGGGAAATAGTTTTGCCCAGGCGCAACAATCGATGAAAGATTACCTTATTGCGAGTCTTAAATTGACACCTAATGCGCCAACGATCCTGGAAGCCAGAGATGCATTATTGGCAGCCGCCCTGGCGAACGACGCTGATGATTTTGCCATCATTCGGGATGCTTTTGCCAAGCGCGGAATGGGGGCGTTGGCTATTTCTCCTGACAGAGGTTCATCCAATCATGCCGGTGTGGTGGAAGATTTTACCGCCGGTGTCGATTTAGCATTCAGTTTACAACTCGACTCAACAAGCCTGGATGCCAATACCTGTGATGATGACGGTGTATTAGATGCCGGCGAAACCGCTAGTTTTACTTTAGCGATAGAAAGTACCGCTGCTGCGGCTATTCCAGCATTTAATATCGATCTCAGCTCAAACAACGATATTAGCTTTGCTAATAACAATGTTGCGATTAGCTCGATTGCGGGCTTTGGGCAAGCGACCTCTGCTAGCTTTGAATTAACCTTAAATAGCGCAACCGACTTGAAAAATATCGAAGTGACCGCTTCGATGCCGGAAATCGGTGGGGGGCTTGACGATTTTGTTGAACCGTCGCCAATCTCAATCAATCTGTTAACCCATTTTGATTTTGCAGTCAGTGAATTCGATGACGATATGAGTGTCGCGTCAACTTCATTAAATGATTGGGCAGTCAGTATTGATAATAATATTGTTCCCTTTATGATTGAAAATGAAGCATGGCATGGCGTTGATAGCGGTTCTCCCGGTAATTCTTTTTTGATCACTCCAACCATTCGTGTGGCTAGTACTGGCGCATTGATCGTTAATTTCGATCATTATTATTTCTTTGAATCGTCAGAAGATGCTCAGGGCGTATTACAAAACTGGGATGCAGGGGTGATCGAAGTATCCGTCGATGGCGCTGCCTTTGTGGATGTCGTTGATTTCGGCGCAAACTTATCTGAGCCCTACAATGGTACGGTTAATTCCTTTAATGACCAGCTAGCGGGACGACAGGCTTATACCTTTACTCGGGATGTAAACGATTTACAGCCATCCAGCAATGCAATCACCTTCCCTGACGGTTTGGTGAATGGACAGGATATTCAGCTAAGATTCCGAATAGGAACTGACGCCAATACCAGTGATTTTGGTTGGTTAATTGATAATCTGGTGGTTAGCAATGCCGCTTTTCCAATGTTTGCTAGTGTGGTGGCCGAAAATAATGCCTGTGGTGTCGGTAGTCCACCACTCGTTCATGCAGGTAATGATATCCTGGTTATTGCTCGTGATCAGGATAACCTTAATATCAGCCTCTCTGGCACCGCAATCGATGACGATGACGATCTGTTGAGTTTGCAATGGACTCAACTTTCAGGCCCTGCGGTGACCCTCAATAATGCCACTGAGATCAATGCTGGATTTACCATTGCCAGTCCCAGTAATGCTACTCAGTTGACTTTTGAACTAGCGGTCAATGATGGCACCAGTAATGTTACCGATAGCGTGCAGGTGGATATTCGATTAAATCAGGCACCGATCGTCACGGTAGCTGACGGCGTGGTTCCGGAGCAACAGCGATTTGCCCTAAATGCGAGCGCAAGTGACAATGAAAATGATCCTTTAACCTTTCGTTGGACACAAACTGACGGTCCTAGTGTTGTATTAAATGAGCCTACTTCAGCGAATCCAAGTTTTATTTCACCCTCGGTCGAAGCCGATACAAGGCTTCGTTTTGAAGTCATCGCTAACGATGGTCATTTAGATTCTGAAGTAGCAAGCGCTGAAGTGACCGTGCAAGCAACTAATAATAGTTCAGGCGGCGGTGGTTCTGGTGGCGGCGGTATTTTGGCCGGCTGTCTACTGGCATTTATGGTGATGTTAAGACGTTATTCCTATTTAACCCGGGATAAGAGTAGCCAGTAATCCCTTAAAGAATCAGATTAAAAAAAGGCTAACTAAACTAATCAAAGCAGGGATTGATGATATGACTGGCTTAACTCAAGATGATTTAACAATGTCTGATTTAGCAACGTCCGGTTTAACAAAATACGGCTTAACAAAGTACTGTTCTATGCTGTTCTGCTGGTTTCTTTTGCAGGGTTGTTCAAATGGGCAACAAGGTCCGGCAGAGACAAACAACCGGGCATACGATAGACCTCAGCCAAGTCTTAATTTGGCATTTGATAAACAATGTACGCCATATCACTGTCAAAGTTATCAACTAACGTTAACCGGCAATCGCCTGGTTAAGATCGCTGGTTTAAGCGATAAGCAAAACCAGTTGTCAAAACAATTGTCTGATAAAGATGCCAAATATATCGACCAACTGATTCATCAACTTAAGCTCCTGTCGATGCAAACTTCAGTTGTTCCCGGTCAATCTGAGTGTGCAAATTACGCCAGTGATGCCGATAGTTATCATCTGGCGGTCAAAAAAGGACATTTTTCACAAACCCTACAGATCTACGCAGGATGCCACGCTCTCCCACAACGCTATCGGGACCTGATTGACTGGTTTGAGCAGCAAGCATTATCACTGGACAGACCAGAGTTTTAATCATTGCAGTCTTTTGTTAATCACGCATACTTTGCCGACAAATCGCTTGTGTTAAAAGGATGCGTCATGAATTCTGTTGTTATTTCGGCGACCGGCCTGTTTACCCCATCGCAAAGTATTTCTAATCATGAACTGGTTGAAAGCTTTAATCAGTATGTTGAACAAACTAATCTGGAAAATGCGGCAGCCATTAAAAGCGGTAAGATAGAAGCCTTAACCCTTTCAGATAGTGCATTTATAGAAAAGGCTTCTGGCATTAAAAGTCGATTTGTGTTGGCCAAAAAGAATATTTTGGACCCCAAAATTATGGCGCCGGAGCTAAAGCCTCGAGATGATTCTGAAATGTCGGTGATGTGTGAAATGGGAGTTGCCGCAGCAAAACAAGCGTTACAGGCGGCCAAACTGGATGCCAGCGAAATTGATTTGGTGATTGTTGCGGCGTCCAATACGGAAAGAGCCTCCCCTGCCATTGCGGTCGAACTACAAGCCGCATTAGGATGTTGCGGATATGCATTTGATATGAATGTGGCGTGCTCATCAGCCACCTTTGGCATCAAGACCGCCTATGATGCGTTGATATCCGGCACCAATAAAAAGGTGCTGATGGTTAATCCAGAGATTTGTTCAGGACATCTTAATTTCAGAGACAGAGACTGCCACTTCATTTTTGGCGATGTGTGTACTGCGGTTATTTTGGAATCGGAGCAAGATGCGTCTAACCGGGGGGTAGACGATTATTACGCGATAAAACATTTTAAACTGATCACTCAGTTCTCTAATAATATCAGGAATAATTTCGGCTTCCTCAATCGTTCAGCGGAAAACCCTCAAGACTTATTATTTAAACAACAAGGCCGAAAAGTATTTAAGGAAGTGGTGCCCATGGTGGCTAATTTAATTGCCGAAGTGGTGGATTCTGCCCATCTATTGATCAATAACATACGAACACTCTGGCTGCATCAAGCCAATTTGAATATGAATATGCTGATCGCTAAAAAGTTATTCGGGCAGCCTCCAGAAGCAGAGCAAGCACCGACAGTGTTGGATAGTTACGCTAATACCAGCTCGGCTGGATCAGTGATTGCCTTTCATTTACATCGAAATCATATGCAAAAAGGAGAGAAGGGCGTACTTTGTTCTTTTGGTGCGGGGTATTCCGCTGGGGCGATATTGTTGGAGAAGGTAAAATAAAGATAAAGATAAGTTCTATAAGAGATAAGTGCTAAGTGATAAGTACTATAAGAGATAGGTTCTAAGTACTATAAGAGAAAAAGTCTTGACCAAACCAAGTTAATGAACTTCTACTTTATTAAACTTAGAACTTAGAACTTAGAACTTAGAACTTAGAACTTAGAACTTAGAACTTAGAATCTATCTCTTATAGAACTTAGAATCTATCTCTTATAGAACTTATCTGGTCGGCGCAATAATAAGACCATCTTGCAAATACTGACTGACACTAATGCCAAAAGCTTCCGTTTCATAGGCTTTAAGAATCACATAAGGTTTTGATTCTGCATCGGTTTGAATAAAGGATAAATCGACCAGTCTTTCTTTTCTTGGTTTTTTATCTTCATCCAATACTAAAAGAACTTTTGGTTTCAATTTGTTACCTTTGCGATTTCCGGAAACGACAATTCCGACTTCGCCATTGGTCATTTCTACAATGGTACCTGCAGGATAGATGCCTCGCCATTCTATAAATTTAAGTACAAGCTTTTCTTCGAATTTTACATTTTTGTCCTGCATCAGAATTTTATAAGCTTCTACCACAGACATCGCGACCCGGTGAGGTTGGTCACTGGTTAATGCCTCAAAGGTATCGATAATACTGACAATACGAACCCTTTGACTTATTTGTTCTGCTTTGAGCCCTCGGGGATACCCCTGACCAGCTAAACGTTCGTGATGACATACCGCGATATCAACCACAGATGGTGGAAGATCTTTCTTTTTTTGCAGTATCTGATAGGAATATTGCGGATGCATGCAGAGGTTGTGCATGTCTTTGTCGGTCAATTTTTCGGTTTTGTTAAGAAGCTCATTGTCGATTTTTACCTTGCCAATATCGTGCAACAGCGCACCGATACCGATATCTTCTATTTGTTGTTCGGAAAAACCCAAGTAACGGGCAAAGCCAATCGATAGTATGCTGACATTCAGGCAATGCTGAGCCACATGATCATCATTGTCTTTTAACATGATCATCATCAACATGGCTTCTTCATTGGTCAGTACTTCTCTCACCATATTTTTCACTGACGCTTTAACGCTGTAAGAGTCAAAATCCTCGCCCAGCATTACTTTGTCTAACACGGATTTAACCAACACGCTACTTTTTCTATGGGACTTGCGGGCTGTTTTGGTGTGCTTTTGCAAATCAAAGTTTTTTATTGGATGTTTGCTGAGGAGCTTTTCTTTATAAGATTTAGAAACGGTGGTTTTGAGCTTATGATCTTTAAACTGCATTTCACTTTTGAAGTCAACAAAGACAAATTTACATTCAGTTTTTACCGCGTCAATGTCCATTTGATCTTGAAGATTAAATCCTTGCATCAAGAATGAGCTGTCTTCCCAGGGTTTATCCAGGGATGATACGTACATGCCTATCTCTAAGTTTTCGGAAAATACTTTGACGCTTTGTAGGTGTTTGAATGACATTCTAGATTTTGGCTTCTATCTGCTGATTTATTCTTATTAAAGCTACTAACTACCTTGAGGATTGGTTTCGCTAATCACCGATGTTCATGCTTGATTGAGCTGGTGGCAGCAGTTTATCAACTTTTCACTGGAAAACAAAGAATATTGTCTTTTGTTCGTTACTTACTTTTGAGGAGAATTAGTTGCAGCTGTTGGGGCTATGCTATTATTGAGCCATTCGATATTCATAGAATAAACAACAAGATGCATCTTCATATTTTAGGCATTTGTGGTACCTTTATGGGAGGACTTGCCCGACTTGCCATAGAAAAGGGATATCAAGTCACAGGTTCCGACCAAAATTGCTATCCGCCAATGAGTGACCAACTGCAGGATTTGGGCGTTCAACTCCAGCAAGGATATGATCCAGATCCGCTAAAGGACCAACCTGATTGTGTGGTAGTGGGTAATGCCTTATCGCGCGGCAACCCATTTGTCGAATCGATGCTCAATAGCGAACAGGTTTATCAATCTGGTCCCCAGTGGTTGAAAGAGAACATATTACAACATAAATGGGTTATTGCGGTGGCGGGCACACATGGTAAAACCTCGACTGCCAGCATGGTCGCCTGGATCTTGGAAGCGACCGGTTATAATCCAGGGTTTTTAATTGGTGGGGTGATGGAAAACTTTGGCGTATCTGCTCGATATACAGATTCGTCTTTTTTTGTAGTGGAAGCTGATGAATACGATACGGCGTTTTTTGACAAACGTTCAAAATTTGTCCATTACCGTGCCAGAACCTGCGTTTTAAATAATCTTGAATTTGATCACGCGGATATTTTTGATGATCTTAAAGCCATCGAGACTCAGTTTCATCATCTGGTCAGAACGATTCCGCAAAATGGATTAATTATTCGACCTGAAAAATGTGATGCACTGGATCGGGTTATTGCACGAGGATGTTGGACGCCGATAGAATCTTTTTCAGGAGAAAAAGATGAACAGGCGGCTTGGAGTATCAATAAAATAAAAGCCGACGGCAGCCAATGCCAGATCTATTTTAAACAACAACTAGTTGGCACTCTAGATTGGCAATTAATCGGCGACCATAATATAAATAATGCCTTGGCGGCCATTTCTGCGGTTCGTCATGTCGGTGTGAAAACAGAAGATGCGTTACTGGCATTAAAAAGTTTTAAAAATGTCAAACGTCGTATGGAGCTAAAAGGTACGGTAAATAATATAACTGTTTTTGATGACTTTGCCCATCATCCGACAGCCATCGCGTCAACCATTCAGGGACTTCGTTATAAGTTGCAACAGTCTAAGCGACCAAATGCTCGTATCATCGCAGTGGTTGATCCCCGCTCCAATACTATGCGTATGGGCTGCCATAAAAAGACTTTAATCAATGCGGTTGATAAGGCCGACCTAACCATTTTTCATATTCCGGATTCTTACGATTGGTACCTGGATACCGAGCCCTATGAGAATATTCAGGCAGGTAAATCCGTTGAGATTATTCTAGAGATGTTAAAACACCACGTCCGTCCAGGGGATCATATTTTGATAATGAGTAATGGTGGGTTTGATGGAATACACAATAAATTGTTGCAACAATTGCACACCGCTAATTCTGTTTTAGAGTGACCAACTAGCATGAAAAAAAATTCAATTACCTTTGCCATAACCGGCGCATCGGGTTCTATTTATGCGCTCAATTTACTTAAACAACTAGTCAAGCATTACCAGCAAATTCATCTGTTAATTTCTGATGCGGCTCGAATCGTGCTCGCCACAGAAATGGGTCTGAAATTGCCTGAATCGCCATCCAAAATTCAACTTGCCATGACTGACTATTGTGGTTGTGATACTGAGAAGATCAAAGTTTACGCCAAAGAGAACTGGTATTCGCCGGTCGCCAGTGGTTCTGCGGCGCCTAAACAAATGGTGATTTGCCCGGCTAGCATGGGGTGTATTTCCGCGATTGCGGTTGGCGCCAGCAACAATTTATTAGAAAGAGCTGCCGATGTGGTACTCAAAGAAAAAGGCCAACTGATTTTATTGCCAAGAGAAATGCCTTTTTCGACAATTCATCTGCGTAATTTATTAACACTGTCTGAAGCGGGGGCGACGATCATGCCGGCGTGTCCTGGATTTTATACAGAACCCAAAACCATTGATGATTTGGCTGATTTCGTTAGTGCCAGAATTTTGAATCATCTTGGGGTGGATAATGAATTGATTCATGCATGGGGTTATAAAAAGTAAAGTAAAGGATTTAATAGACCAAAACATATTCACCACGGAGACACGGAGACATGATTTCTTTGTCTAGAAAGATAACAGTTTGTTCTCTCATCCTCGTCCTTGATCCTATTTCGATATCGGTCAGTGACTTAGCTCTCCCATAATAGGAAATTAATTTTTGTAGAACTCCTCAAATAGGCATTTTTAAATCTTTTTTGCTTTCTCCGAAACTCCGTGTCTCCGTGGTGAATAGTTTTTTATTTTTCTGTTAATTATTGGTCAATATCTAAAAAGCATATGTCGCGCTATGGTACTAGCCAAAATCCCTGTGAAGGAGTACTAGTATTAAACCCATTTTATGGGCATAATTCCCGCAGCATTAACTCCCAGCACCATTTGAGAACCAGTATGACCGATAAAGCGATAGAAATTACAGGCTTACGCAAAGTCTATGACAATAAATTAGAAGCGCTCAAAGGGATCACCTTTGCGGTGGATAAGGGCGATTTTATTGCGTTACTCGGTCCGAACGGTGCGGGTAAATCGACCACCATCGGTATTATGTGTTCATTGGTGAATAAAACCGAAGGCGAAGTAAAGGTCTTTGGTCATTCCATTGATTCTGAATTGGAAGCCGCCAAACGCTGTATCGGACTGGTGCCTCAGGAGTTCAATTTTTCTCAGTTTGAAACTTGCCAACAGATTGTGGTGAATCAGGCCGGTTATTATGGCGTACCCAGGGGCAAAGCGATGGAGAGAACTGAAGTCGTATTAAAACAGCTCGATTTGTGGAACAAGAAAGATTCGCAAGCTCGAACTCTTTCTGGCGGTATGAAACGTCGTTTGATGATTGCCAGGGCAATGGTGCATGAACCCAAAATTCTAATTTTGGATGAGCCAACCGCTGGGGTTGATATCGAAATCAGGCGAACCATGTGGGAGTTTTTAAGAGAATTAAATGAGAAGGGCACTACGATTGTACTTACCACTCATTACCTGGAAGAGGCAGAGCAACTTTGCCGTAATATTGTGATCATTCATCACGGTGAGATTGTTGAAAATACCAGTATGAAAGATCTGATTTCCCGGCTTGATCTGGAGACCTTTATTCTGGACGTGGACAAAGTGCCCGATGAAATGCCGTGTTTAGATAACGTCTGTTTTAGAAAACGCGATGACACCTGTATCGAATTTGATTTGCCTAAAGAAAAAGCGCTTAATCAAGTGTTTGACTGGCTTACCAACAATGGCATCAGAGTATTAAGTATGCGAAATAAATCCAACAGACTGGAAGAGCTTTTTGTTCAATTGACCGAATCAAAGAGAGAGGGCGCGTAAAATGAGAGCTAAGGTTTATAACAAAGAAGCATTCATCGCGCTGCAAAGTATTATCATTAAAGAGATCACCCGATATTTTCGAATTTGGATCCAGACATTATTACCACCTGCAATCACCATGAGTTTGTATTTTGTGATATTTGGCCAACTGATCGGTTCCAGAGTTGGATTAATGGAGGGGGTGAGCTATATGGAATACATCACTCCAGGCATTATTATGATGGCGGTGATCACCAATTCTTATTCGAACGTTGCCTCTTCTTTTTACAGCGCCAAGTTTCAGAGAAATATTGAGGAGTTGTTAGTGGCACCGGTACCCACTCTGTTTATTTTGTTGGGTTATGTGTTAGGCGGCACCAGTCGAGGGTTGATTACCGGAGTGATTGTCACTGTGGTGGCTTCTCAATTTGTGGAACTGCATATTAATAATTGGGGGCTGGTCTTTTTTGTGATTATCCTAACCTCTATGATGTTTGCCACCGCAGGACTGGTTAACGCAGTCTTTGCCAAAAGCTTTGACGATATTTCGATTATTCCTACTTTTGTATTAACACCACTGACTTATCTGGGAGGGGTTTTTTATTCGATTAAAATGTTGCCGGAGTTTTGGCAAAATGTTTCTTTAGCCAATCCGGTGTTGTATATGGTGAATGCCTTCCGATATGGGTTTATCGGTTTTTCGGATATTCCGATTGAAAATGCGGTGGTATTGATTCTGGTGTTTATTATCGGGTTATTCTCTTTGGCTTATTATTTGTTGGCTAAGGGGATAGGGATCCGATCTTAGTGGGGAGTCATCTTTTCCCACTTTTTCAGCGACGAGCAAAATACGATCACGATCAATTTGTTTTTTAGGAACGCGATCGAATAATTAATTTGTGAACCAGTAGGTTTTATAACGGTTGCTATTTCTTTATATTTTGTTACAGCTATAGCCCAAATAAGTTAAAACATAAGGAAGACTGGCGCCGAATATCGGTTAGATGGATATTTTACAGTAGTAATCTCTAATTTAGCCTTTTCTCGGAAATATAGAAAATATTTTCAGGGAGCCGTGTGTCTTTTTTAATATTTTTGTAAAGTGGTCTTCATTTTCAA
>CAZOBX010000011.1:22194-35353 GCA_964578045.1 uncultured Kangiella sp.
GCATTTTGGTGGAATTGGACTAGTTTTTGGCAGGATTAGAGCATCGTCCGACTTGGTTTTTTGGGATAATTGGAGTTAGTTTTTTGTGGAAAAAATACCAGCGACGGATTGAGAGGTGATTAGACATAGTAAAATTTAATAAAAAAATGTCTTGCCCCCCAAAACTTAGTTTAACGGTTGCAACGGGTGTAGATCTGTTTATGCGCATAAAATCAATGACATAGACTCAATTATTTCTCATATTTGATCAAACGGTCACAGTATTAGACCAATAAAAAAAGCACTATCTCATGCTTAAACAATGACTTCATTATCAACGCGCGAAGTGCTTGAGCAATTATCTATTTTTGTGGAATCAATCGATAAAAGAACGCAGAAAGATAAATTTGCCGACTTAGAAAAAGAACTTCATCAGAAATTTGCTGAAGTTGAGCGTCAATGCATGAAAAAGCTTCTTGAGCAATACGATTGGGATTATCCATCCTTCACATCTTGAGACGACTTTGAAGAAATGGTTAGATGATCCTAAATTAATCAGTTGAATCACGAGAAATAGCGCCAGCCCACGGCGCGCCTTGCTATGCGAAAAATTGGCTCATCACCGGCAAGGTGACTACTCAATTTTTCACTACGCAAATCACACCGTGGTCTAGCACTCTTTCCACGAATCCAACTGATTATTTTAGAATGATAGAGTGAAAGTGATTAAGCATTGGATCCGCCTGGCCAAAATCGATCGTGTCGATACAACAGCATTTATATGATTTGGTCTGTTTCTCAGCATTATGCCGATTTTGAACGACAAATGCAGATCTTGAATGACGGCTGTTCCTATACGGACAAAGTATATAAATAAAAAACTAATCAGTTTGTCAAAATGATTTTGGCAAGCGTTGGCTTAAGAAAACGAATTATACCTGTCCCATAGGACTTCTTTTAACAACTAGCTGGATCTGTCAACGGCTGTCGGTTGGTTTCGTTCTGATGATTTTTTAAGTGCGCTAAACGAAGAGTTAAATGGGGGACGCTTAACATAAGTTCCTTTGCCCTGCTCTACGGATAACTCACCGTCACGATAGACAAGTTTACCATTGCAGATCGTGTGAGATGCTATGCCCTCTACTTGTCGACCTTCAAAAATATTAAAATCAACATTTTGATGGTGTGTATCTTTCGATATAATCTTTGTGGCTACCGGATCCCATAAGACCAGATCGGCATCAGACCCTACCGCAATAATCCCTTTTCGTGGATAGATGTTAAAAATCTTAGCCGAATTAGTTGAGGTGATCGCGACGAATTCTTGAGGAGTCAAACGACCAGTACTCACCCCGTGAGTCCATAACATGGCCATGCGATCTTCGACCCCGGCGGTACCATTTGGGATCAATGTAAAATCATCTTTTCCGACTGCTTTTTGCTCGGCACAAAAACAGCAGTGATCCGTTGCGGTAGTTTGTAAATTACCGGATTGCAAGCCTTTCCAAAGTGCGTCCTGATGCAACTTAGATCTAAACGGAGGTGACATGACATGAGCCGCTGCAAATTCAAAATCAGGATTTCGGTATACACTTTCATCCACTAATAAATGACCTGTAAGTACTTCACCATATACACGCTGTCCATTCATCCTTGCTCGACTAATTTCTTCGAGCGCATCTTTGGTCGACACATGAACCAGATATAGGGGAAGGCCTATCACTTCAGCAATTCGGATTGCACGATTGGCAGCTTCTGCCTCGGTAGCTGGCGGTCTTGAAAGAGGATGAGCCTCTGGTCCCGTGATCCCCATCTCCAACATTTTGCGTTGCAACTGATAAACCAACTCACCATTTTCAGCGTGTGTGGTAACGATCGCACCTAAATCTAGCGCTCGAGAAAAACTATTGTAAAGTAATTCGTCGTCCGCCATTATCGTATTTTTATAAGCCATGAAGTGTTTAAAGCTATTCACACCTTCTTCTCGTACTAATATTCCCATGTCTTCATAGACACTTTCATCCCACCAGGTTACCGCCACATGAAATGAATAATTGGAACAGGCTTTCTGCGCCCAATCCCGCCAGGTTCGATAAGCGTCCATCAAAGGCTGTTGTGGATTAGGGATCACGAAATCGATAATTGTGGTCGTGCCGCCTGCCAGGCCCGCAGCGGTGCCGGTAAAAAAATCTTCCGACGCTACGGTTCCCATAAATGGGAGTTGCATATGAGTGTGTGGATCAATTCCACCTGGGATCAACAATTGGCCACTGGCATCAAGAAGTTTGGTATCCGTTGGAACATCGATATCAACTCCAATCGCCTTGATCTGCCCGTCTTTGCAATAGACATCCGCCCGGTAAGTCTGGTCGGCATTAACAATTGTACCGCCTCGAATAATGATCGACATAAAATATCTCCTTCAACTAATTTTTTGCGGTTTATGCAAAAGAAAATAAAGTACACCCGCAATAAAAAGTCCGACAAACCAGGCGTAGTTATACAGGGTGATAAATAGTTCAGGCACGCTATCGACAAAACCAGCCTTAAATAAAAAACCAGGCAAATTAGGTAAGATCCCAATGACAAGTGCGGCTAAACCAACTTTATTCCATTCTGAATATTGACCTTGATGACTAAACAATGCGTCCATGTCCAGTTCGCTTTTTCGTACGATATAATAGTCAACAATTAAGATCCCCGCGATGGGGCCTAGCAATGCAGAATAGCCTATCAACCAGACGAATAAATAGCCTCCAGCAGTCTCCAACAGTTTCCATGGAAATATGGCAATTCCAATTCCTGCGGTAATGTAGCCACCGAGCTTAAAACTGATCTTGTGAGGACTTAAATTAGAAAAGCCATAAGCGGGCGCCACCAGGTTAGCTGCAAGATTGGTTGTCAAAGTTGCAAGAACTAAAGCCGACAGAGCAACCACCACACCGAGTCCGCCCATCCGCGCCGCCAGTGCAATTGGGTCCCAAATTGCTTCACCATAAATCGTAACCGTCGCGGAAGTAACCGCAACACTGATAAAAGCGAACAAGGCCATCGGCAGTGGCAGACCAAGAGCCTGTCCTATGATTTGATCTCTCTGAGATTTAGCAAAACGTGTGAAATCAGGAATATTGAGCGCCATGGTCGCCCAAAATCCAACCATTGCGGTCAGGCTCGCGAAGAATACAGGCCAAAACTGCCCTTCTTTGCTGCCACCTTCGCCAAATTGGGAAGGCGCTGCCAACATCTCGCCAAATCCACCGGCTTCGTTATACGCCCACCACAACAGACTTAACCCCATAGCAATCAGAAAAGGAGCCGCATAGGTCTCGAGTTTGCGAATACTTTCCGTTCCGTTTTTGATGAAGTGTAAGTGCAAAACCCAAAAAGCCAGAAAGCAAATAAACTGCCCAGTATCAATTCCTAAAAAAGGTAGTGGCTCTCCGACAATGCTGTCAGCGGTTAATCCATTTACAATGACGTATATGGCCGAACCACCAACCCAGGTGTTAATACCAAACCAACCACAGGCAACCAGTCCTCTTGCCATTGCCGGGATCCTTGCACCTTTGGTTCCAAACGAAGAGCGTAATAAAACAGGAAAAGGAATGCCATGTTTAGCGCCAGCGTGACCGATTAGAATCATTGGCACCAACACAATGACGTTCCCCAACAAGACCGTGATGACAGCCTGCCACCAGGCCATACCTTCTGCCACCAACCCCGCCGCAAGCATGTATGTTGGCACACAAACGACCATCGCAACCCAAAGAGCGGTATAAGATTTCCAATCCCATGTTCTGTCCTGGTCAGCGATGGGCGCAAGATCCTGGTTCCACAAATCATTCGGTGTGTGAATTTTAGTATTGCCTGTTGATTCCACCCTTTCCCCCAAAATTATATAAAACTGGTATTGTCGGTGGTTATGACCATAATATGGATTGTCAGTTAAGACATTTAATCACTAATACTCGAAAACCAACCGCCTTCTTTTTAACGCTTGTTTGTACCTCAAATCAAAACCAGGATCTGTAATAGATCGTTACATCAGTGCTAAAAATTAGTCTCCTGGAACTATTCCAGGTCGGTTAATTTACCATAGGCATCCGGTCGTCTATCCCGAAAAAATTGCCAATTGTTGCGAACTTCGCTCACCAAATTCATATTCATGTCATGGATAACGAGTTCATCTTTATCTCGGCTCGCTTCCTTTTCGATTTGTCCTCTTGGATTAACAAAATAGCTTTGCCCGTAGAACTCGCCAATATCCCAAGGTTGTTCGTGACCGACGCGATTAATGGCACCAATCCAACAGCCATTGGCTGCGGCCGAAGCCGGTTGTTCTAACTTCCAAAGGTATTCGGAAAGGCCGGCCACCGTTGCGGATGGGTTGACGATATACTCAGCTCCCTTTAACGCTAATGCTCGCCATCCTTCTGGAAAATGTCGGTCATAGCAGATGTAGACGCCGAGTTTACAATACTGGGTATCAAACACTGGCCAGTCCGATGTACCGGGTTTAAAGAAGAATTTTTCCCAAAAACCCGCAACTTGAGGAATGTGCGTTTTTCGGTATTTTCCCAGGTAACTGCCATCGGCATCGATAACTGCAGCAGTGTTATAATACACGCCAGTCACCTGGTCTTTTTCATAAATTGGAACGACTATCACCATCTTATATTTGGCAGCAAACTCCTGCATAAGCTGTGTGGTCTTCCCTTCGGGAATATACTCTGCGCTTGCATACCATTTAGGATCCTGACTGGGGCAAAAGTAAGGTTGGGTAAAGACCTCCTGAAAACAGAGTACTTGAACCCCTTTCTCGCCAGCTTCTCGAATCATTGGAATATGAGCTTCGATCATCGCGTCTCGAATCGTATCCGGATCATTTTCAGTGGATGACTTAAGTGCCATCTGGATCAATCCAGCTCTCAGTGTTGAATTCTTGTTCATCAATGTTCTCGCTCCGTGTTCGTTTGAGTCTAAATAGCCTGTTTAATTGGCCTTTGTGTGATCATTAAGATCACAGAGTCGGAAAAGTAAATTTAGCACCCGATCGAATTCCGGTAGGCCACTGCGATGTCACTGTCTTCAGTTTGGTATAAAACTGAATTGACTCTGGACCGTAAATCCCATGTGCTCCAAAAATCGACCGTTTCCAGCCACCAAAGCTATGGTAAGCAACAGGCACCGGAATAGGCACATTAATACCGACCATGCCGACTTGAATTCTTGCCGAAAAATCGCGTGCCGTGTCACCATCTCGAGTAAAGATAGCGGTTCCGTTGCCATATTCATGTTCGTTGATCATTTTCACTGCATCTTCATAAGATGAAGCGCGAACAATCGATAGTACAGGTCCGAAGATCTCTTCTTTATAAACGGTCATATCGGTTGCGACATGATCGAGTAGTGTGCCACCTATCCAGAAACCCTGTTCATATTCGGCCCGTTGAAACCCTCTGCCATCAACAAGAACTTGAGCACCTTCTTGCTCTCCTTTATCAATTAAACCTTCAATACGGCTCTTTGCCTGAGCGGATATTACAGGTCCTAGTTCAGTTTCGGGATCATGACTCGGTCCGATCTTAAGCGACTGGATCCTTGGTACTAATTTTTCAATCAGACGATCCGCTGTGTCATTACCGACAGGAACGGCCACGCTAATGGCCATGCAACGTTCACCGGCTGAACCGAATCCAGCACCGACCAATGCATCAGCGGCTTGATCGAGATCCGCATCCGGCATAATCACCATATGATTTTTTGCACCGCCAAGGGCCTGTACGCGTTTACCAGCAACACAACCTCTTTGATAAACATATTCCGCAATTGGTGTCGAACCGACAAAACTCACCGCTTGAATATCTTTATGATCCAGAATTGCATCGACGGTATCTTTACCTCCGTGCACTATATTAAGTACCCCTTGTGGTAACCCTGCTTCGGTAATTAGCTGATGGATCAAGTTTGCACACGAAGGATCGCGTTCGGATGGTTTGAGAATAAACGTGTTGCCGGTCGCTAACGCCATCGGGATCATCCATAACGGAACCATTGCCGGAAAATTAAACGGGGTAATTCCGGCAACTACTCCGAGAGCTTGTCTTTCTGAACATGTATCAATATTTACACCAACTTGCCGGCTAAAGTCGCCCTTCAGTTTTTCGACGATACCGCTGGCATACTCAACAACCTCTATAGCTCTTGTCACTTCGCCTAAAGCATCCGCATGAGTTTTACCGTGCTCAGAACTAATCAGGTTAGCCACTTCATCGGCACGTTCTTCCAGCAGATCTCGTAATTTGAACATCACTCGCGCTCGTTTCGCTGGCGGAGTGTTCGACCAGGAAAGAAACGCTGCTTTAGCAACTTCGACGGCCGCATCAATATCCATTGGTGTACCTGCTAACACGTTTCTTATATGCAGACCGGTGGCAGGATTAAAAACAGGCGTCGTTGCTGACGAAACTCCCGAAGTACATTCTCCTCCGATAATATGTTCAACTAATTCCATTTTATTACCTCAGATTCTTTAAAATTGTTGTAATGGTATCGAAAGCAAAATCTATATGGGACTTTTGAATAATCAAAGGCGGCGACAACGCGATGGTATCACCAGTGGTGCGGATCAGAAGTCCGGCTTCATATGCTTGCAAAAATGCGTCGAATGCTCGTGCACCAGGTTTACCCGATCTTGGTTGCAACTCAATCCCGGCGATTAGTCCCAAGTTTCTCAAATCAACTACGTGCGGCAATCCTTTAAGCGCGTGTACCGCTGCCTGCCAATAGTTAGCTAGTTCCGTATCTTTTCCTGCTCTGGTTAGTAATTTATCTTCTTCATAGGTATCCAGGGTTCCAATCGCGGCTGCGCATGCCATCGGATTACCTGAAAAAGTATAGCCATGAAAAAACTCTACCAAATTCTCAGGACCAGTCATGAACGCATCATATATTTTATCCTGAGCGAATACCGCTCCCATTGGGATGACACCGTTGGCAAGTCCCTTTGCTGTTGCAACTAAATCAGGCTCAACGCCAAAATAATTAGTCGCAAAAGGTTCACCAAGTCTTCCAAAGCCGGTAATCACTTCGTCAAAGATTAACAGAATACCGTGTTCGGTACAGATCTCTCTCAATTTCTCCAAATAGCCTTCAGGCGGTAGAATGACGCCAGCTGAACCAGCCAATGGTTCAACTATAACCGCAGCGATAGTGGAAGCATCGTGTAATTCAATCAATCTAACTAAATCATCCGCTAATTCCGCACCGTGCTCCGGTTGACCTTTTGAAAAACGATTCTCTGCAATGCCATGTGTGTGTCGTAAGTGATCTACGCCAGTAACAAGATTGCCAAACATTTTTCGATTAGGTGACATCCCTCCGACCGCGGTGCCACCGAAATTTACTCCGTGATAACCTTTCTCTCGTCCAATTAGACGGGTACGTTGACCTTCGCCTCTTGCACGATGATAGGCGATTGCCATCTTCAGCGTCGTTTCGACAGATTCCGACCCACTATTAGTAAAAAAGACTTTATTCAAATCACCCGGCATTAATTTAGCTAGCCTGTCGGCTAACTGGAATTGTTTAGGGTGGCCCATCTGGAATGCCGGAGAATAATCCAGCTCTTCGATTTGACTCTGAATCGCCTGGACGATGCGAGGTCGATTATGACCGGCATTGCAACACCATAATCCGGCTGTCCCGTCTAAAATTTCGCGACCATCAGCCAACTTAAAATACATGCCATTAGCACCGGTTATTAAACGCGGATTTGATTTAAATTGACGATTCGCCGTAAAGGGCATCCAATAGGCGTCAAGGTCGCTAACCTCGTTGAAAACGTAGGGTGTATTCATTATTATTGCTCCCTTTTCGGTTCTGTCAAATAGAGTCAGTTGGCGATTAAATTTTTCAAATTAAGAATCCGATTCATTCACGCTTTGAATATTTTGGGGATGATCGGGCCAGGTCATATAGGGTAATTCGTTATCTACCTCACGCATTTCAATACAATCAGGAACCGGACAAATGAGTGCACACAAATTACAACCTACACAATCTTCGTCAATGACAGTGAAGTGACGTTTTCCATCATCACTGGTGGTAAATTTAATTGCCTGATGACTCGCATCTTCGCACGCAATATGACATCGGCCACATTCAATACAACTTGTCGGATCGATAAACGCCTTAGTATCAAAATTCATGTTAAGCTGGTTCCAATCGACCGTATTGGCAACTGCTTTACCACGAAAATCCTCAATCGATTTGTAGCCTTTTTCATCCATCCAGTTTGATAATCCCTGCTTCATATCATCCACAATTCGAAAACCATACAACATCGCGGCAGTACATACCTGTAAACCATTTGCACCGAGTGCGATAAATTCTGCGGCATCTCGCCACGTTTCTATCCCTCCGATCGCCGACATTTGTAGCTCACTTGTTTCTTCATTACGAGCGATCTCAGCTACCATATGTAAAGCAATTGGTTTCACCGCATTTCCGCAGTATCCGCCATGCGTGCCTTTACCATCCACTGCTGGTGTTGGCGACATAAGATCGAGATCGACGGTGATAATTGAATTCAGGGTATTGATCAGCGAAACCGCATCGGCACCGCCTTTAAGCGCGGCAGAGGCTGACCAGAGAATGTTTGTAATGTTGGGTGTCAGCTTGGTAAAAACAGGAATGTCAACGACTTTTTTTACCCATCGTGTTACCTTTTCAACCATTTCGGGAACCTGTCCAATTGCAGATCCCATGCCCCGTTCACACATACCATGGGGGCAGCCTAAGTTCAGTTCGATACCCTGTACACCTGCGTGCTCAATTTTGATCGCTAGTTCTTTCCATGCATTTTCTTCAATCACGGCCATCATCGAACCGATGATTACTCGGTCAGGCCACTCTTTTCTTATTTGCCGAATTTCGTCCAGGTTTATTTGTAACCCTCTATCTGAGATCAACTCGATATTATTGATTCCCAAAATATTTCCATTCCGATCTTTATGCACTCCGTAGCGGCTTGCTACATTGACTACTGGCGGTTCTTCTCCGAGAGTTTTCCAAACAACTCCTCCCCATCCTGATTCAAACGCTCTCACAACGTTAATGTACTTATCTGTCGGTGGAGCAGATGCTAACCAAAACGGATTAACACTTTCTATGCCGGCTATCTTGCACTTTAAATCAGCCATTATTCATTCCTCTCCTTTCCAATCAGAACTATTGAATGACTGCTCACCGTTACGATAACTGTCTCTATGAGTATTAACATTTGATCGGGATAAATAGTCATTCATGGTGATGGCTGCCTGTTTACCATCTTCGACGGCTTGAACAGTTAGATCTAAGCCCGATTCGATGCAATCGCCGCCTGCAAAAATTCCACTAACAGATGTTTCATAATCATCAGTCACCATTATCTTGCCATTCTTCATTTGAAGTTCAAATGAATGTGAATCGCCAACCTCGGATGATGTTACAGCAGGGTAGTGAAACGTTTGTCCGACGGCTATTAGTAGCATATCGCACGGTAATTCAAAAAGTTCCTCTGTTGTGCTGAGTCTATCGTTCTTGAGTAGAGTTTTTTGCAACACGATGCTGGATAATGACGTATTTTTATCAAATGATTTAACCTTGGCCCAGAAGATAATTTGCACACCGTTCAGCCGCGCTAAATCGACTTCCCAATTAGTTGCGCTCATCGATTCTGCTCCACGTCGATAGACTAAGGTAACGGTTTCCGCGCCTAGTCGCTTAGACTGAATTGCCGCATCAATAGCCGTATTACCTGCGCCAATGACGACAACATTCTGACCAACTGCCAACTCCGTCTTATCCACAGATTGTCGAATTTCTTCGATAAATTTAATCGCATCTTTCACACGGTCATCATCTTCATTCGGTATCTCAATACGATTGGCATTCGACAATCCAACACCGACGAAGACTGCATCGAATCGCTTTCTCAATTGCTTAAGATTTAATTCTTCGCCTAGCCGTTTACCATATTCTATTTCGATGCCACCCACTTGAAGTAAAAATTCGATTTCCTTTTGTGCAAAGTTATCAACCATTTTATACGCGGCCAGTCCGTACTCATTTAGTCCACCGGGCTTTTCTTTGGCTTCAAATATAGTTACTTTATGGCCAAACAAAGCCGAACGATGTGCACAGGAAAAACCTGCTGGCCCAGCACCAACCACGGCAATTCTCTTTCCACTTGGGAGAGAACGGTCGAAAGGATGGGGGACATTTGCTTGTAATAAATGATCGACCGCAAAGCGTTGCAGTGCTCCAATCTTAACGGGTTTCCCTGAGGGGGTATTCAGCACACATACTTGTTCACATAGAATTTCTGTTGGGCAAGCTCTGGCACAAGTTCCGCCCATAATGTTTTGAGATAAAATCGTTTTAGCAGACCCGATCAGATTATCAGTTTTTATTTGGTGGATAAAGGTAGGTACATCAATAGAGGTCGGGCATGCAATCATGCAAGGTGCATCATAACAATAAAGACAGCGTTCTGCTTCGGCATTCGCCTGGAATAAATTAAAAGGAGGATGTAGATCTGTAAAATTATTTTCGATATCTTCATTGGAACGCGAACCACTCATTCCCTTCTTTTTACACAGACCGGTTGACATAAAATTTCCTTGATTCAAGATTTTTTTACGCTGACGGTACAATATGGAATCTTGACCATTTAGTCAAGTTTTATTTGCGACTCAAAGTTTATGCCTCTTTTGTATGTCAATCGAGCAAGGTGAGGCGTGTAATTCCTCAAAAAGCGGGGGGCGCTTTGTAATAGATAGATCACAAGAATACCAGCAATGCGAAACAAGCTGGTCAGATTTTTGAACAATACAGGCAGGCAAACACACCCAGATAGAAATCAAGGCTAAGGGTCACTTGTTGGAGTGAGTCAAAGTCATCATAAAATTTTGACATAACCGGCATTCTAACAAAAAGTTGAAATGAGACCAAAAACACAAATTTCCCCACAGAAATTCACTTTACCTAATTACCGTTATAACGTGCTCGATGGCTATGATGATAAAAAAACTCAAAAAATGGACTTTTGTTCGATGGGAATTTAGGAAATAACACGGTAAGCTGTACTGATATTTACCGGTAATGATTTGGCTAAGCAAAGACGCTGTGGCAATGCTCTTTGGAATAGGAACTAAAGGAACCGGTGCAATCCTAATTTGAACGCTCAAGGTTGTTTTTTCGCAATGTCGGCAGCTATATTGTGGCCCGATGATTTCAATCATCTTGACTTGAGCGGGAATAAATTTGAGTTGCTCGCTTTTCTTTTCACCCATTGGCTGTAAATCAAGACCACAGCCATCACTGATTTTCTCTTCATCCGCAATATTTATGATGCGAACTTCTCGCTCTAAATCTTTGGTAACATCTGACGCTTGGGTTTTCTTCGAGGAGTGCTAACGGTTTCAGCTTCAGGCTCAATCACCTCATCAATGATTTGTTCCACTTCATTGAATAATTCAACTTTCATGAGGTTCTCCAACGGTAAATGTTGGAGTGAGTTTACTGTGGATAAAGATGATGGTTAGGTGTCTTTTGCCAGACATTTACGTAATAGCCAACACATCTATTGCCCTATAGAAATTATCAGGGCACCAACAAGGCCTTCAAGGGAATATTAAGACGTGCTGCCCAGGACGCTTCGTTATGACTGCCGTTGGGATCAAACCAATGAATCAAATCAACACCGTGAACATAATTCAAATTTTCCAGCGCTAGTTTCATTCGATTTGTTTGGGGTGCACCGTCAGAATTTCCGCCCGCATCAATATAAAATACAACGTCTTTTTTTATGCCCGTATATTGCTCAACCTGTACGGTCAAATCTTCATTATTCCACCAAAAGCTGGAAGACATGCCTGCCACTTTTCCGTATACAGCCGGTCGAGTCCAGCCAGCATAAAAGCTGATCAAACCGCCTAGCGATGAACCCATCAAGTATGTAGAGTCTTTGCCTTGTTGGCTTCGATAATTGGTATTTATATAAGGGATCAAATCGTTTTCAATAAAATCCAGATAAGCATCACCATTACCGCCACCATAAGTAGAATCCCAGGTTGGTGTATACTCAGACATTCGGTTGTTGGTATTATCAATGCCAACAATAATAGCTTCTTTGATATCGCCCGAACCGATCAATTGATCCATGGTTTCATCAACTTCCCATTCAACTCCAAATGCAGAAGTTGCGTTTTCAAACAGGTTTTGAGCGTCGTGCATATACAGAACAGGGTAGGATTTCAGGTTATTTTCATTATAACTAGGCGGTAAATAAATCCTCAATGAACGGCAAGGTGACACATAAGCTGAACAAAATTCAGGTATGATCGTTAGCTGGCCTGTCGATGCCCCAAAGAAAGGGTAAATATGGACGATACTATTGCCATCGGGAACCACATAGTTGCCACCAGTCGACCAATTTTGATCGTTAACTAGGGGTTTAAATTCAAAACCTCCGGCCGATGCTGAGGTCGTATAAACCCAATCATTTCCAGCAGTCCAAGAGGCAGAATTTCCAGAATTCCAATTAAGATCCGGACCATCGCCGCGGATAAAAATTGAATTTCCAAAACCCGTATCATAATGAACATGAATTTCTGCGGCTTCAAGGTGACTGAATCCAAAGAATCCGATCACTATTACAAAAATCTGGAACGTGTTTTTTAATTGATTAATTAATGTTTTCATTTTGTGTCTCCGTATTTTTGATTATGTTGGTTATTCAGAATCACATTGACAGTTTTCGGTACTATTGAAGAGACTTATTGAAGGGACCGATACAAAATATTAGCAAATTCTTTATGTTTTAACCAATTGAATACGTATGCAAACTATTGCAAAGATCGTCGATACTTGACCGGCCATTAGGAAATTACCCCTATTAGAAGTGTTACTCTTGCCTTGAATGAACCTGCATTATGTGACCCTAATGAAAAGATTAATGAGACACCCCGTAGGTTCCAATTGGTATCAACTCTAATATGATTTGATTGATACGGTAAGCGATAAAGCAGCTCCGATCTAAAATTTGATACTACTGTTAATTTCCTGAGGTAAGAGGTCCTGAAATTAAGAAAACAGATTGATTATCTCATGGCTAGATAGTATCTGGATTTTTCTA